>JAEZEM010000339.1 GCA_023417745.1 Pseudomonadota bacterium | reverse complement strand
CGCCCACCCGCTCGAACTGGCGCGATTCGATGGCGCGCAGAATCTTGGCCTGGGTTTCCGGCGGCATGTCGCCGATCTCGTCAAGAAACAGCGTCCCTTGGGCGGCTTTTTCGAATTTGCCGATCTTTCGCGACACCGCGCCGGTGAAGGCCCCCCGCTCGTGGCCGAAAAGCTCGCTTTCGAGCAACCCTTCGGGAATGGCCGCGCAGTTGACCGCTACGAACGGCCCCTTAGCCCGGCCGCTTTTTTCGTGAAGGCTTTGGGCCGCCAGCTCCTTGCCGACGCCGGATTCGCCAAGCAGCAAGACCGTGGAATCCGTGGCCGCCACCTTGAGCAACTGCGAAAAAACCGCCCGCATGGCCCGGCTCTCACCCACCATGTTCGGGAACAGCGCCCGGGCGTCCATGGCGCTTAAAAGCTCCACGACCTGATCGAACACCCCTTCAAGCCGGTCCAGCTCGTCCCGAGAGCGCGCCGCCGGGGCCGGCGTCTGGGCCAGGACGTCAATCTGACGGGTTGAATGCAAAAAACGTCGGATGGGCCGGCGCACCCACAAAAGAAGTCCCGTGGCCGCCAGATAGACTGCGCCGCCGGACAGAAGACTGAGAATTTCGGCGTGACGCCACCAAAAAAGCCCCGGCCACAGCGATCCGGCCGTCAAAATGGGCAAGGCGGCCACGCCGCCCAGGATGCCGGGCACGAGAATGAGCAGGCTGCCCCCGACAAGGGGCGAGTCCTTTTCCCGAGGGGGGTCCTGCTTCATGGGCTTTGGCGCTGGCACAGGCCCCTCACATTTTCATTTGCGCCTGGGTCAGGTCCCACATGGGCATGAAGATGGCCAGAGCGAAGAAACCGACCACGCCGGCCAATCCCACGATGAGCACCGGCCCCAAGGCGTCGGACAAGCGTTTGACGGCAAAGGCCACCTCGGCGTCGTAGTGCTCGCTTATCGCCGAAAGCATCTCGTCGAGGTTGCCCGATTCCTCGCCCACGGCCACCATGGTCACCACCATGGGCGTGAAGAATTTTGCTCGCGACAACGGACCGGCCAACCCTTGGCCGGATTTGATCATTTCCTGGATGCGGCGGAATTCCTTGGCAATGGCCGCGTTGCCGATGGTGCCGACCAGGATGTCGATGGTGGTCAGCACCGGCACGCCGCTGGCTTGCAGGATGGAAAAAATGGCGGCGAACCGGGACATGGCCGCCTTGCGCAGGAGCACCCCGACAATGGGGATGTGCAGAAAGAAAGCATCACGGGTCACTTTACCGTTTTCCGTGCGAAACCATAGAAAAAGCACAAGCACAACGCTCAAGAGAATGCTGAGTGTAATATACCAATACTCGCCAACGACGGTGTGCATATGCATGGCCATGCGCGTGGGCCAGGGCAGTTCGATCTTGGCGTTGGCAAAAATGCCGGCAAAGGTCGGCACCACGAATTTGAGAAGAAAGAAAAACGCCCCGAAAAGCGCGATGACGACCGTGATGGGATATTGCAGGGCGGACTTGATGTCTGATCGCACCTGATGCTCGTGGGAGATGATGTAGATCAAGCGTTCGAGCACAGCCGGCAGTGCGCCGGCCGCTTCGCCGGCCCGGACCATGCTGATGTAGAGTTCGTTGAAGACGCCCTTCTGGGCGGCCATGGCCGCCGAGATCGACGAGCCCTTTTTCACCATGTCCGACATGCGGGAGCAGACCCGACGCAGCTTGGGATTTTCCGACTGCTGCTCCAGCACCCGCAGGATTTCGAGCATGGACAGGCCGGCCCCGAGCATGGTGCGCAGCTGTTTGGTGAAAAGGACCATCTCCTGGGCGCTGATGCTCGTCAGCGCGTCTTCCAGGGATTCGCCAAAGCCGCCGGTGGCGGCCGCCGCCACGCCCTTGCGCACGGACACGGGAATGTAGCCCATGCCCAAAAGCCGCGTGCGCACCGCGTCGGCGGTGTCGGCCTCCAGGACGCCCTTGACCGGATTGCCGGCCTCGTTGATGGCTTCGTAGGCGAATTGCGGCACCGTCGTCTCCCAAAGTCCCGTGCGCTCCAGCTCTCGCCTGGAAACCCGAGACGGCTGACCTTAAACCCATTTGTGCGCCAAACGCCCGCCAGCCGTCAAGGCGAGATTGCCGGCCTCCTTCAAGCAACAGGGTCGGCCCAGGTACGTGGGCCGTGGTCCTGGAACGAACAAGTTCCCGGCCAGGACAGTCCGAGGCGGCGGCAACACTAGACGAGCACGGCCGACGACGCTTCCTCGAAAGTGGTTTTGCCTTCCAGTATCTTCAGGCGCGCGTCGTCCTGCAAAAGTTTGAGCCGCCCCGAATCCGCCGCAAACCGGGTGATCTCCCGGGAGGTGGCCCGGCGCGCCACCATCTCCTGGATCTCCTCGTCCATGACCAGAATCTCGAAGAGCCCAAGGCGTCCCTTGAAGCCCGAGTCGCCGCACATGAAACAGCCCCGGCCGCGCATGAAGACCGAACCGGCCGTGTCTTCGAGGTTCCAGAAACGCAGCACTTCCGGGCGCGGCGTGTAGGGCTCGGCGCAGTTGGGGCACACCCGGCGCACCAGACGCTGGGCAATGGACACCATGAGGGTGGAGGAGACGAGAAACGGCTCGATGCCCATGTCCATGAGCCGCATGACCGCGCCGGCGGCGTCGTTGGTGTGGACGGTGGAGAGCACCTTGTGACCGGTAAGCGCCGCTTGGGTGGCGATGGCCGCTGTTTCGGCGTCGCGGATTTCGCCGACAAGCACCACGTCCGGGTCCTGGCGCAGGGTGGAGCGCAGGGCGCTGGCGAAGGTCATGCCGGCCTTGCGGTTGAGCTGCACCTGGCGCACGCCTTCCATGCGGTATTCGACCGGGTCTTCCAGGGTGA
>JAEZEM010000319.1 GCA_023417745.1 Pseudomonadota bacterium | reverse complement strand
GCCCGGCCCCGCGCCGCGCGACCCCCATCGCGCCCGCCAAGTCCCGGTAACGGCATGATAATGTAAGAAACGCGACCCTGGATGGTATGAATTTCTCAAACAGCCGACGTCCCAAAACACATCGTCCGGTCCTGCGCCCAAGCCTCCTACGGACTTCGTTCCCCAACGATTTCGGGCGCTTACCTATGGACGACGCCGCCGAAGCTGCGTTCCCATCCTGAGTCCAAACACTAACAGAACAAACAACTCCTTACAAGATAAATACCAGATTCACCCACTGGTCGGAAAAAAAAGGAAAAAATGACGCGGGGACGGATCGGGCGGCAGCCCCGGCCGTCGGGCACGGCGGCGCGAAGCGAGGCCTGGCGGGGCTTGGCGGCCATGTCGCCGCCAAACCCCGCTCCGGTTGCGGCGGAAGAAAAAAATCAGAAGGCGAAGTAGATAAACGGCAGCACGCCGTCCGGGCCGAGCTTTAAGATGCAGGCCGCGGCCACGCCCAGGGCCGCGCCCTGGAGCGGAAACGGCATCCAGTCGAAACTCTTGCGAAAGACGTCGCGTCCGGTGAAATGGAGCAACTGCACGCCGACCACCAGGACCACCAGCACCAGGCAGGTCGGCCGAAAGCCCGCGCCCTCGGGATCAAGGGCCACGGCGCGCTTCAAGATGTCCACGGCCTTGCCGGCGTCCTCGGCCCCGAAAAACACCCAGGCCACGTTGACGTAGGCAAAGGTCGAAACCCAGCAGACCGCGTTCCACAGGCCGCCGAAAAAGCCCGGCCCCGAAGGCGCGGGGGCGTCGCCGTCCGCCGGGAGGGCCGGCTTGGCCGCCCGGGCCGGATGCAGCGCACCCACGAAATGGCTGATGACCAGACCGAAGCCGTGAATAAAGCCCCAGACCAGAAAGTTGTAGGCCGCGCCGTGCCACAGCCCGCCCAGGGCCATGGTGGCCATCAGGTTGGCGTATTTGCGCGCGGTCCCCTTGCGGTTGCCGCCCAGGGAAATGTAAAGATAGTCCCGAAGCCAGGTGGAAAAGGTGATGTGCCAGCGTCGCCAGAAATCGCGCAGGCTCAGGCTCTTGTACGGGGCGTTGAAGTTGTCCGGGATGTCGAAGCCCATGAGCAGCCCCACGCCCTGGGCCAGATCGGAATAGCCCGAGAAATCGCAATAGATCTGGGCGGCGTAGGACAGGATGCCGACGATGACCGCCGCCGAACTGAAGCCCTCGGGCGCGCCGAAGGTGGTGCGCACGATATGCTCGGACAGGTAGCTCGAAATGATGATCTTTTTAATAAGACCCCGGATCAGCAGATAAAAGGCCCGGGAAAAATCCGGCCGGTCGACCCGCTCTTTTTTGAGCTGGGGCAGAAAATTGCCGGCCCGCAGGATGGGACCGGACAGGATGGTCGGAAAAAAGGAAATGAAACAGAAGACTTCTACCAGACTACGCTCGACCTTGGTCGGATCGCGGTAGACGTCGATGGCATACGACATGCCCTGGAAGGTGAAAAACGAAATGCCGATGGGCATGATGACGTCAAGCAGCGGCACCGGGCTTTTGACCGAGAGCAGCCGGAACAGCCAGTCGGCCGAGATGTAGAGCATCTCGTAATATTTGAAGAACGCCAGCATGCCCAGGGCAAAGGCCACATAGAGCACTAGGCAGAAGCGCCGGAAACGCTGGTCGGAGGTCTCGGCGAAAACCACCGCGAAAAACCAGGTCAGGAAGCTGAACACCAGCAGAATCAGCAGGAACTTGGCGTTAAATGAGGCGTAGAAGACGTAGGAGGCCAGCAGCAAGAACAGACGATACGCCCCGGCATGGGGCCGCAGCTGCCAGTTGAGCGGCAAGATGGCGGCAAAAAACAGGGCGAATTCAAAGCTTGTGATGTTCATAGGGCGTCGCCTTGGAACCTCCGGGAAATGTGGCGCAAGCTAGCTTTGCCGCCGCCAAAAGGCAACCGGCCAGCCGCCCCGAACCCGGACCGTCGATCGGCTGACGCTGGCGTCAAAAGACTTTTCTTCATTATTTCAATGGATTGACCCATTGCGCATTTCGGCCCGGACCTTGCTTTCACTGTCATGCCCCCGAGCGGATGCCCCGCTTCGGGCAAACAGCCGACAACCACCATGCAGCATATCCGCCCCACCCACCCGCGCCGTCCTGCCGCCGCCCTGGCCCTGGCCCTGGCCGCCCTGTTGGCCGCGCCGGGCCTCACCCATCCGGGGCTGGCCCCGCCCCACGCCCCGGACCAGCCGGCACTGGCCGCCGTTTTCGACGCTTTGGAGCCGGCCCCAAACGCCGCCCTGCTCGCCGCCGTCACGCCAAACGCCGTGCGCCTGCCCGTGGACAAGGCCGCCCGCCATCCCCTGGACGGCCGGCTGGCCGTGCGCCCCGGCGAACCCCTCGGTTCCAGGGCCTCGGCCCTGCGTCTGGTGCGCCTGCCCGATCCCGAGACCGCCGCGACGGTCGTCGCCCTGGAAACGCCGCCTGTCAAAACTCCGTCACCGGCCGCCGCCGACGCAGCGTCCCGGCAGCTCGCCGCCCTGGCCGCAAGCCCCATGGCCGCTCCCGCCGGAAAAGTCCTGCCGCCGGCCACGCCCCAGCCGACCGCCCCGCTTCGCGCCGCCGCGCCGGCCCCACAAGCCGCGCCGGCCCAGCCGGCCCCATCGGCCAAGGTCGCCGCGCCAAGCTCGCCGCCCGCCCCGGCCCAGCTCGCCGCCGCGCCCGGCAAACGCATCCTGGTCGCCGGCGACTCCTTGTCGCTGTTTTTGGCCGACGCCCTGCGCCCCATGCTGGCCGGCCGGCCCCAAACCGCCTTCGCCTCGCGCGGCAAGGTCTCAAGCGGCCTGGCCCGGCCCGATTTCTTCAACTGGGAACGCGAAATGGCCGCGCTGGCCGCCGCCCACGCGCCCGACACCGTCATCGTCATGATCGCCACCAACGACAACCAGACCCTCGCCCGCCCCGACGGCGTCAAGGTCGCCTTCGGCCGCCCGGGCTGGGACGCCGAATACGCCCGCCGGGTGCGCCGACTGGTGGAAATCGCCCGCTCGACCAACCCCAGCGCCCGCATCTACTGGCTCGGCGCGCCGGTCATGGCCGATCCCAAACTCAACGCCGACGTGGCCGCCATCAACGCCGTCATCGCCCGGGAACTGGCCGCCCTGCCCGGCTGCCGTTACATCGACGTCTCCCGCACCCTGGCCGACCCGGCCGGCCGCTACGCCCAAGCCAAACTCACCCCCGACGGCCCCAAGGCCACCCGCACCAAGGACGGCGTCCACCTCACCCCGTTTGGGGCCAAACTCCTGGCCAACGCCGCCCTGGCCTCCCTTGGCCCCAACCTCGCCGCCTTGTCCAAACCCTGACACCCGCTCTTTTATCCACAAAAACAAACTGCCGCATTTCCCGGGGCGGGCCGCTTTACCACCCATTTCGCCCGTGCTAAGCCCGCCCCATGGAAACCATCCTGCTCAAAATCCTCGAAGTCCAAAACGAGATCCTCGCGGAAGTGCGGATGCTGCGCCAGGCCGTCACCCACGGCGCGCCCCTGACCATCCAGGCCGCCG
>JAEZEM010000318.1 GCA_023417745.1 Pseudomonadota bacterium | reverse complement strand
CTGGGGCTGTAGTTAAGTTGGTTATAACGCCGGCCTGTCACGTCGGAGGGCGCGGGTTCAAGTCCCGTCGGCCCCGCCAGATCACAAAGGCGCTTGCGCCTGACAAGGCCCTGAAGGCGACACCTTCGGGGCCTTTTGTTTTGTCCGGCCTCGGCCCGGGACGGGCGACCGATTGCCCCGGGCCTATCCTTTAGAAAGACGACCTTCTTTCCCGGAAAATTCGTGGTGTTCCTCAGCTTTCGGCATCCTGACGGACGCGCTGAGCAAGACGCGACGAATCCCGCCCGCCCGGGGCCGGCCCAAGGAGACCGCCATGCCGCCCAAACGCCCTGCCGATTCCGTGCCTGTCTACTCCACCGACGCCGGCCGCCTGTGCCCGGGCTGCGGCCGCGCCCCGGCGGCATGTTCCTGCGCCGCCGCCAAGGCCCTGGCCGGGGACGGCGTGGTGCGCGTCAGCCGCCAGACCAAGGGCCGCAAGGGCAAGGGCGTGTGCCTCGTCACCGGCCTGCCCCTGGCCGGCAAGGCACTCGACGCCCTGGCCCGGGAACTCAAGCAGCGCCTGGGCTGCGGCGGCGCGGTCAAGGACGGCGTCATCGAGATCCAGGGCGACAACCGCGACCTGCTGGCCGGCGAACTCAAAAAACGCGGTTACACGGTCAAGCTGGCCGGCGGCTGATTTTTCCTCACCTCAAACCGCCCAACGTTTCCTTTTGCGCGCCGTCCGTCCCCAGACTGGCGCGTCGTCAGCGGCCCAGGCCAATGTTCACCCTCCCGGCCTGGAGAACGTTACCGGCTTCGTGAAGTTCGAGCACGGACAGCGGCTCGCCCGCCCTCGCCCCCCCCACGCCTGGGCCGCCCAAAGCCTACGCCCCTCCCCCCACGGCGCCCCCACTTGGCATCTCGCCAAGTCCCCGGCCGCTCCAACGCCCTTGACCGGCCAGCCGCGCCATGCCACAAACTCGCTGTGAAAATGGCTTATGCCGACGGTATTTCGCCGCAACACGCCATTTCCAGCGCTATTTCATGGAATAAACGTAGGAAATTCTCTGCAACATCCAGCCAGGAGACCGTCATGCCTCGCATCCGTGCCATCATCACCATCGCATTCCTCGTTTCCCTGCTGTCCAGCAGCCTGGTCCTGGCCGCCGACAAGCCGGCAGACGAGAAGAAACACACCAAGGCCGGCCTCTATGTCACGGCCAAGGAAGCCTTCGAGCAGTGGAACGCCGACAAGGACGGCGTGAAAATCCTCGATTGCCGCACCCCGGAAGAATACGTCTTCATCGGCCACGCGCCCATGGCCTACAACATCCCGGGCCGGTTCCTGAGCTACGACTTCAACGCCGAGAAAAAGGCCTACGACATGAAGCCCAACGACGGCTTCGTGGCCGCCGCCCAGGCCAAATTCAAGCCGGGCGACGTCATCATGATCATGTGTCGCTCGGGCCAGCGCAGCGCCGAGTGCGTCAATCGGCTGACCGACGCCGGCTTCACCAAGGTCTACACCATCGTCGACGGTTTCGAAGGTGATCCGGACAAGGACCAGCAAAGCCCGACCTTCGGCAAGAGGACCGTGAACGGCTGGCAAAACGCCAAGCTGCCGGTGACCTTCGCCCTGGACCCGGCCCTGGTCTATCAGCCCAAGCCGTAGCCCGGCGGACCGTAGAGCCCAGACCAGGATCAGTTCAATACCAGGGGCGTGCGCGCACAACACGGCGCGCATGCCTCTTTGCTGTATTGCACAGGGCTGTCTTTTGGGGCATCACTGCCCGATCCTAGAGTTCGCCCGCCACGCCGCGTCCAGCCATGGTCTTGCCGGGGCGGGCGAACGCCGCCAAATGGCCCCGAGACACGAGTGCAAAACATGCCCGACACCCTGCCCCTTCCGGAAGCTGGCCGCTTCAGCCCGTCGTCAGCTCCGACGTCCGAGATGCAACGCATCACCTTTCTCGACGGCATCCGTGGCTGGGCATCGGTCGTCGTGCTGCTGTCCCATGCCATCCCCTGCTTTCTGGGTTCCAAGTACCCGTTTCTCAACGTCGCGGCCCTGCGTTGGGCCACCGACGGCAACCTCGCGGTTTCGGTCTTTTTCGTGCTCTCGGGCATCGCGCTCACCATTAACTACTTCCGGACCGGCGACGCCAAGGTGTTGCTCCATCTGATCGTACGGCGCTATCCCCGACTTTTCATCCCTATCGCCGCCTCGACGCTCGTCGGCGTGGCCATGTTTCAGCTCGGCCTTTTTTTCAATCACGAGGCAGCCCCACTGCTGGACAACCGCTGGTGGCTCGCGAATCATTTCTCGGACGCCAGAAACATCCACGAAATCCTGGATTTCATCACCCGGGAAGTATTTTTTGAAAAAGTCCATCCTTGGGGTTACAATATCAACTTGTGGACCATGAACGTGGAGTTTCTGGGATCGTTCGTGGCCTTTGCCTTTTGTCTGTTCGTCATGCCGCTGCGCCGCTTTGCCCCGGTGGCGCTCATCGCGGTTTTCCTGTCCTACCGCTTCAACTTCTATCTTCCCTTCATTGCCGGCGTACTGTTGGCCCGTTTTATCCACCCCATGCTCCTGCTGCCAGGACGCTCCAAAGCCCTGGCACGGATCTGCCTGGCGGTGTCCCTGGCCGCCCTGACCGTTGTCGCCGTCTATGCCGCGCTCTCGCGCAACCTGGAGATTGATGCGCCGATCCTGCCGCGCGCCGAACCCTACGCCACCTTGGCCGCCTGCCTGGCCATCGTCGCCGTGTGCATCAACAAGCCCCTGCGCTCGCGCCTTTCCAGACCGTTGTCCAGATGGCTTGGGCATGTGAGCTTCCCGCTTTACCTCACCCATCTCTTCGTCATCTGCTCGCTGTCCTGCTTCGTCGCCCTGCGTCTGCCGAGCCTGGACGGCCTGCTGCCGGCCCTTCTGCTCATCGGCGTATCCGTGGCCGGCTCCCTGGCGGCGGCCTGGGCGTTCACGCCCGTCGAACGTCTGGCTGTGGCCTTGTCGCGGCGCATCTCCAAAAGCATAGTCTAGTGCCGCATCTCTGGAAAACACGCGCGCATTGCCGAGAAAAGCCTGCGGTTAAGGATATTGCCGACCAAACGGCGGAGCGTCGACAGGGGCCGCTTTGGAAGCTGCCAGAATGCCGCGAAGCCCCGCATTCTTTTGACGCAGGCGCGTTCCCAGACCCGGCGACCTATCCAAGAAACGCCAAATCCGCCGCGATTCCAGCGTCACGCACCAGCCGAGCCGGCCGCTCGGCTCACTCCCGCAAAATGAGACGCGCCCGGACCTGACAGGTCCGGGCGCGTTTTGTTTGGTCGGCGGCGCATGCCGGCCGGTCTTTTCGCCGAAAGACCGCGTCGCCTGCGCCGTTTGCGGCCGCCCCCGGGC
>JAEZEM010000301.1 GCA_023417745.1 Pseudomonadota bacterium | reverse complement strand
CCCATGACCCATGACCCATGACCCATAGGTTGCATTTCACATAATCTCGTCAAGAAGATTTGAACCCCTGCTATCGACGTGATAGATTGCTTTTGGTCCGAGGACACCCAGTTCAAAAACCTAGGCAAATAGCCGACGATTGAGTTCCCCGCGTGCATGATCTGTCGTCAATATGGTTTGCAGCTGATGAGTCAACAAAGCTTTTCAATATCCAGAGAGCATACATGCACAAGAATTGCAATGACATCGCACGAAATCTATATATCTTGGTAGCTTTTGCCGTTCTTCCGGCTCTGGCGATCATACTCTACTCTGGCATTTCCACCAGGCAGCAAGCCATAGAGCAATCGCATCAAGCGCTGGAAGGCCTTGCCAATGAAATATCTCATATCGAGATAGGCATAGCAAAACAAGCCCGAACGTTGCTTAAAGCTTTGGCTGTTTCTTCCGAGGTAAAGAGTTTTGACATCGAAAAATGTCATAGCCTTTTTGAGCAGATAAAACGGGACAACCCAGAGCTGGAGAACATTTTTCTCGTGGATGACCACGGAATTTTGCGGGCTTCAGCCGAACCATTCACCGGGAACATCGACCTCTCTGATCGACTTTCATTTCAGAACGCGATGAGAACCAGGCTTTTCAGCACGGGCGAGTACGCCACAAGCTGGGTGGAAAAGAAGCCGGTTTTTGATTTCAGCTATCCGGTGCGGGGAGACGACGGAAAGGTAACCGGGGTACTGATCGCCACCCAAAACCTGACCAACTATCTGGATTTTTTAAAAAACATACTATTACCTCCCGGAAGCCGCGTCGCAATCTCCGACCGCAACGGCGTCATCCTCATGGACCGTTCCTGGCAGATTGAGCCCACCCGGGCCGGCCAACGCATCATACCGGAGAACTGGCTCAGGATATCGAATTGGCAGCAGGATGACGGCAGCTTCTTCGCCAAACGCTACGACGGCGTCCTGGCCTACATTCACTTCAAAAACCTCAGACTCAATCCTGGCGAGCAACCGTTCATGGTCGTGAACACCAATACGCCGAGGAATACCCTGCTTGCCAAGGCCGACAGCGCGTTATGGACCAATCTTGCGCTCCTGACTCTGGCGGTGGCGCTGGCTCTCGCCATCGCCCGCGGCCTGGGCCAGGTCATGGTGGGACGCTATATAGCGGCGCTTGGAAAGAGCGAACAAGAATTCCGTCTGCTGGCCGAAGCCATGCCCCAGATCGTCTGGACCTGTTCAGCCGACGGCGCAAACAGTTATTTCAACCAGCAATGGATGGATTATACCGGCATGACGCTTGAAGAAAGCCTGGGCGACGGGTGGATCGAACCATTTCATCCGGACGACAAGAAAACCGCCTGGGACGCTTGGCAACATGCGACCAGACACAATGCCGCCTATGCCCTGGAGGGCCGCATTCGTCGAGCCGACGGCACCTATCATTGGTGGCTTATCCGGGGTGTTCCGGCCTACGACGATCACGGCGTCATTACCCAGTGGCTGGGCACCTGCACCGACATTGACGACCTCAAACAAACCCAGGCGATGTTGGTCCAGGCCAAGGACGAAGCCAACGTCGCCAACAAGGCCAAAAGCGAATTCCTGGCCAATATGAGCCATGAAATCCGCACGCCTTTAAACGGCGTCATCGGCATGCTCCAACTGCTTGAAACCACCGAGCAGACCGAGGAGCAGAAAGAATACGTCGGCGCGGCCATCAGGTCTTCCCTACGACTCACGAACCTCCTTGCGGACATCCTGGACCTTTCGCGCATCGAGGCGGGCAGGTTGCCGATTCATGAGACGGCATTCGAAATCCACAACCTCGTCGAGGCGGTGCAAGTCCTCTTCGACCTCGCCGCGAAGGAAAAAGGGCTCTCCATCCAGTACGCTTTTGACGACCGCCTCCCCGAAGTCCTGGTGGGTGATGAAATCCGGGTACGCCAGATACTGTTCAATCTGGTGGGCAACGCCATAAAATTCACGCAGACGGGCAGCGTTCGGATCGAAGCGGTCGCGCTGTCGGACCTGCCGCCTGGCTTCTTCTGGGTGCTGTTCATCGTGAGCGACACGGGCGAAGGCATCGCAGACGACCAACTGGGCCGTGTCTTCGAACCCTTCGTTCAGGGCGATGGTTCCTATGTCCGCAGATTCCAAGGCGCTGGCCTGGGGCTGGCCATCGTGGAACGTTTGGTGGCCATGCTGGGTGGAGGACTCACTATCGAAAGCGAGGTCGGGCAAGGAACAACCGTTTACGTTTCCATCCCGTTTAAAGTTCCAGCCGCACAAATCGAGCACCCTGCCGCTGCGCTCCAGGGCGCGCCCCAGACGCGGCACGAGGGACGGCGCATTCTTTTCGCCGAGGATGATTCCGTGACGAGGCTCACGGTCCAGCGCCTGCTGGAGAAGGCAGGCTTCCAGGTGCGTGTCGTGGAGGACGGACAGAAGGCTCTGGAAGCACTCGCCGCAGACTCCTTTGATCTCATTCTCATGGACATCCAAATGCCCAACATGGACGGTTTGCAGGTCACCAAGGCCCTCCGCTCTCAAGAGACATTCAAATCGGCGCGGGATATTCCAATCATTGCCGTAACCGCTTACGCCATGGCGGGCGACCGAGAAAAATTCCTGAACGCCGGCATGAACGGTTACATCTCGAAACCAGTGGATATTAGCGAACTTATCGCGTTGATAGCCCAGGTTGCGCCGTTGTAATCCCGATGCCCCCGTGGTGACGGACAAGCTCTCCACGGAGGATTCAGACGGTCCCAGAAATTGTTTCAAAGTCGACAAAATCAACGACTTGCGCCAATTGGTTCTTGCCAGCGCCAGTGTTTGAGAATATCAAACGGCTCGTTTGACAATCCTAAACAATTGTCCGCCCTGCTCGGACGTCCCGGCCGGAGGCTGTCGGCGACGTCTTTTCAAGCTCCCGCAAAACCAGCGACATACCGGTTTAATGGCGCAGTTCGGCCATTTGCGCGGCGTTTGATGGCATGGATCATGCTGCCCTGACGACGGCTGGGGGAAGCCACGGTTTCAGGGACATCGGCATCACTTTTTGCAACAGGGAGGCGTCATGCGCCGCGTAATTTTCTTGCTCATCCTCCTGTGTCTGATTGGGCCGAAAACGGCCTTTCCGGCCAAGAACGCCGGCAAGCTGGCTGTGAAATCCGCGCTGGTCACGGAGTATGGTTCGGGCAAGACGCTTTACAGCCAGGATGCCGACCGGCCAATCCCCCCGGCTTCGCTGACTAAGGTCATGACCATGTACCTCGTCTTCGACCTCGTGGCCTCGGGCAAGGCCAGCTTCGCCGACCGCGTCAAAATCAGCCGCAACGCCGACAGAACCGGCGGCTCCACCATGGGCCTTCGCGCCGGCGAAACCGTCACCCTCGACGAACTCATGCGCGGCATGGCCGTGGCCTCGGGCAACGACGCCTGCATCGCCGTGGCCGAACACTTCGGCGGCGTGCCCGCCTTCGTGGGTATGATGAACCGCAAGGCCCGGGAACTGGGCATGACCGGCACCACGTTTAAAAATCCCAACGGCCTGCCCGCCGCCGGCCAGTACACCACCGCCCGGGACCTCACCAAGCTGGCCGTCAGCTACCTGCGCCACCACCCCCAGGCCCTGCGCTACCACTCCACCACCGAGATCAACCACAACGGCGCGGTCCACGGCAACACCAACCGCCTGCTCGGTTCCTGCGACGGCGTGGACGGCATCAAGACCGGTTACGTCGACGCCAGCGGCTACAACATCATCGCCACGGCCAAGCGCGGCGACTCCCGAGTCATCGCCGTGGTGCTGGGCGGGCGCACCAAGCAGGTCCGCAACCGCGAAGCCGCCCGCATCCTCGACGCCTCCTTCTCCGGGGCCGTGCAGACCATGGTCGCGGCCTGCGACATGCCCGAACCCGAGCAGCCGTCCAAGTCGCTGTCCAAGCGCGGTTCGTCCAAGCGCCACGCCAAGGCCATGCAGGTCGCCAAGGCCGACCGCCACGCCAAGGTCAGCGCCCGCAGCGGCGCGTCGGCCCGCTTCGACGCCCGCGAGGCCACGGTCAAGAAATCCCACAAGGCCGACAAAGCTCCAGCCGCCAAGACCGTCGCCAAAAAGACCTCCGGGAAACCCAAGCACGTGGCCAGTCGCTAGGCCGTAATGCCAATTCCATTTCTCAAGCAAAAGTACATTACAAGCAACACTCTGATTTAATTTTATATTTATACAACATAACTGTCGGTATGTTGTATAATAGGCATAAGCGCCCGAGCATTTCCGTCCTCGCCTCACGGTTTGCGGCCGCCGTCCGAACTCCTCCCGGACGGCGGCCTTTCCTGCGCCGTTGGCTCGGCCCCTGACGATGCGCTCTCGGACAGTCCAACGCCTTCCGGAGTGCGGCCCCTTGCCGGGCCGTCTGTCCTTCCATTTTTCACCGCCGGCCGTGTCCTTCGCGACGGCCGCCACCTCCCGGCCTCGCCTGGTCTATTGTGCTTTCGAAAGCGTATCCCGACCTCCCTTGCTGCATCCGTCGCCACGTCCGAATTCCCGACTTGGCGAGCAACACCCGTAAATCCTGCGCCTTGCCAATGGCGCGTCAGAAGCTTCTTCAAGAGCAAAGCCACAGCCGACGACACACTTTTGTTTCGGAGCAGTGTCATGCCGATTCCAATACCGGTGATTGTAAAAGAGCAATTATTGACAGCATTGACCAAGTCAAAAACGGCCTGTTATAAAAAGAAGGCTCGAAAAATTCCAACCAGGAGACCCGCATGAAAGTCAGCGCCCGCAACCTTGTCCCCGGCACCGTCAAGTCCATCAGCAACGGCATGGTCAGCAGCGAAGTGGTCCTTGAAATCGCGCCCGGCGTTGAAATCGTGTCCGTCGTCACCAAACACTCCGTGGAAGCCATGGGCTTGGCCGTGGGCCAGCCCGTCAAGGCCATGATCAAGGCCTCCAGCGTCATGCTGGTCAGCGACTAGCCGTCGATTTGCCCTGCCGCCCAGTCCGGTCCCGGCCGTCGCATCCCGGCCGGGGCCGGACGCTTCTCTTGTCCGGCTCCCCACGTTTCCATTCCGGCGTGGCCTAAGCCTGCCCGGCCGCCTGGCCCTGGCAGATCGCGCACGCGGCCCTTTCTTGGTCAGTTGGGTCGCATCCCGCCCCGTTGTCCGCCCTTTCGCCGCCGTCCAGGCTGCTCCGGCCTTGCCAAGGCCGCGTCCGCCGTGCCATTTTTCCCGGCCGTGCCAACCGCATCCAGTCGCTTTCCAAGGTCGTTTCCTGGCAATGCTCCCCTTATTGCCCCTGGCGTGGGGTTCGCCAAGCAGCGACGCAGGCGGGCGGACGAGCCTGAAACATGACGCAAACCGCCAAGGAGCCTGCCGTGGGACGTCTCGGCCTTGCCGCCGCCCTGTGCCTTGCCTGTCTGCTTGTCGCCGCTGGTCCTGCCGCCGCCGGTCATGACCGGGAAGCGCTTTTTGCCGCCCTGTGGACGCCGGCCGAGCTGGCTTCCAACCCGGCCGAGAAAAAATCCGGCCGGGTGCACGAGCCCGACCGCTCGCCGCCCGAGGCCACCGTGCCCCCGGAGCTGCCGCCCCTGCCGCCGGCCCTTCGCGGGTCGCTGCGCCGGGTGGACACGCATGGCGAAAAACGCCTGGCGCTGACTTTCGACCTGTGCGAGCTGGCCGACCAGACCTCGGGCTACGACGGCGCGGTCATCGACGCCCTGCGCGCCGCCAAGGCCAAGGCCACGCTTTTTGTCGGCGGCAAGTGGCTGCGCTCCCATCCCCTGCGGGCCATGCAGCTCATGAGCGACCCCCTGTTCGAGATCGGCAACCACGCCTGGACCCACGGCAACTTCGGCCGCCTGGACGACCGGGACATGGCCCGGGAGATTGTCTGGACCCAGGCCGAGTATGGCGCGCTACGGGCCAGACTGGCCGTGCTGGCCCGGCAGCGTGGCCTGCCCGAAGCGGCCCTGGACGACGTGCCGGCCGCGCCGACGCTCTTCCGCTTCCCCTACGGCCGATGCCGGCCCGAGGCCCTGGCCCTCTTGGCCGACATGGGTCTGGCCGCCGTGCAGTGGAGCCTGACCACCGGCGACCCGGACCCGCTGTCCACCCCCGAACGCATCCTGCGCACGACCCTGGATCGGGTGCGGCCCGGCGACATCGTCATCGGCCACGCCAACGGCAACGGCAACGGCACGGCCGAGGCCCTGCCGACGCTTTTGGCCGAACTGCGAAAACGCGGCTTTGCCCTGGTCACGGTGAGCGAACTGCTGGCCAGCGGCCGGCCCATCGCCGCTTCGGACTGCTACGACGGCCATCCCGGCGACACGGCCCAGTACGACGCCATCTTCGGCGACGGCACGCTGCATCCGCGCAAAAAAAGCGGGCCGAGGCCAACGCCCCAGCCCGCATCCTCGCCGCAGGAGAAATAACCGGCTATTGGGCCGGCGCGGCCCCCGGCGTCTGGCCGGCTTCAGGATCGCGCTCGCGCACGTACAGGGTGATGCTGGCCACCTTGGACGCCTTGCCGGCTTCGAGATACCGGATGATCAGCCGATTGGGACTGGTGAGCTTGCCGACATACGTGCCGTCGTCGTCGGCCATGCTGACCTGACCGCCGTCCACCACGCCGACCACCGTCTCCTTGGCCCGGGACGAGGCTTTTGTGCCGTAAAAGGTCCGGCCTTCCTGTTTCTCGATGGTCAGGGTCCAATCGACGTGCAAGAAGGTCGGCGCGGCGGTCGCGTCCACATGGCCCAGGGCGCCCATGGCCACGCTGTCCGACGTGCCTTTCCACACGCCCACCAGATTGGGAATGGATTTTTCCTTTTTCCCCTTGGCCTCCTGAGCCAGGGCCGGCCCGGCGGCCAGCAAGGTTCCCAGCATGACGGCCAAGGCCAGGGCGAACAAACGATTCATGGAGCCTCCTTGGAGTTCGACGTTTGGCCCGCCGGCAACGGGCGTCGGGCGTTCGGCTTCGGACAATGCCTAACGGAACAGAGGACACCATAGGAAAACGCTTTCGCCATGACAACCATCGCAGGGCGAGGGCGCGAGGCAACCAACCGCTGCCGCCGGCCCGCCGCGCCAAGTCGGGGCGAATGGCGATGCCGTGGCGGTCACCCAAAAAGACGGGGGGCCTGAACTTTCAGGCCCCCCGTCACGGTTATCTAGTAGTAGCGCCATTCTCCGGGTTCCTCGCGGAACGTGGCGTCGAGCTCTTCGCTCACGCCCACCCGGATCTCCTTGTCGCTTTCGGCTACGGTCACGTTCCTGGCCGGATCGAAACCCACGTCCAGGCTGACTTCCTGCCAATGCCGGCGGACGTTTTCCGCCGCCTGCCTGACGGCTTCTTCCCGACCGGGCCGGACGAGCCAGCGCGCAACCCATATCCACATACGCGCCTCCTTGGCTCAAGGATCAGGATGCTCGCAGCAAAAACCGCTGCTCACCCTTCCAAGATAACCATTCCCGACGCTGCGGCAAGGCGGCGCGGACCTGGCCTACTGGCCGCCTTTCTGGCGCTGCTGGTCGATCTCTTTCTTGAGGCCTTCGCCGTATTTGCGGGCCTGGACGATGATTTCGTCCACCTTGTCGCCGCGCACCTTCATCAGCGAAATCATGTAGGCCCCATCCGTGGGGATCATGGCGTTTTTCGGGTCGGCGTACAGCGCGTTCATGGCCGAGACCACGGCGTCGGGGTCCATGCCGGCGTAGGCGTTGAAGCAGTCGCGGAAGATCTGCTCCACGCCCGGTCCGCCCTGGGCGTCCTTCTGGCGGGTGCTGAGGTCGGTGCACATCAGACGCACGGCCGTGGCCAGGCCGAACAGGAAGGAACGTTTTTCCTTGTCGGTGTAGGCGGTCCAGCTGTGGGCAAAGGACGCGCCGCCGCTGCCGACCGCAGCCTGGGGCTGAGCCTGGACAGGGGTCGGGGTCTTGGAAGCGGCGTCGGCCAACGTGCCGAAGGACATGCTGACAAACAGGGCGGCTAACACCAGGGCTTTTTTAGACATTCTCATTCTCCTTGAAGTCGAACCGGACGGGACCGCCCGGGAAATGGCCGAGGCTTTGTCCTACGCCATGGCGCGACCCCAGGCAAGGGCGACGCGGCCTTGACAATGCCCGGCATTGCGGTTTTTTGGGTGGACCCGTTACGTCACTCATCCGGGAAAGGAGCCGCCCATGCGCCCATTGGTCCTGTCCGCCTGCCTCGCCCTCACCCTTGTCCTGGCCGCCGCCCCGGCCCGGGCCGCCGACGCCCCCAGCCAGATCGCCGGCATCGCCGTCGGGGCCAACGCCGAAGACCTGCGCGACCGCCTGGATCTGGCCCGGGTCGCCCCCCTTTGGGACAAGCCCTGGCTGGTACGGGCCAACCTCAAGCCCACCAAGGGTTTTGCCGCCGGCTACGTCATCCTCGGCGGCTGCGCCACCCAGAACCGGGTGGAGCGCGTGCGCCTGCAATACAAGGACGGCTCCAAGGCGCTTTTCGACAAGCTCGTGCGCCAGCTCACCGACCGCTACGGCGTGCCCCAGCCCCTGCCCATCCCCAAAGGCTCGAAATACAAGGGCTACCGCTGGGTTTTCGGGACCAACAAAACCAAGGGCCTCGACGTCCTGCTTGAACATTTCGAACTGACCGGCGACGACTCGCCCTCGGGCAACGTCATCCGCATCAGCGACAACAACGCCATGAATCGGGAAAAGGCCTGCTACGACGCCATGATCAAGGGCGCGCCCGAACCCCAGCCGGCGTTCCCGCTGTTCGACGTGGACGACTCCTGGCTGCTGCCCCAGTAACCGGCCAGGAAAGCCCGTGATTTCGGCCGGTTTCCGACCGGCGAAAACGACGTTTTGTTGACACAAAACCGCCCCCCGGCCTATCATGCGCCGCGCTCACGGACGGGCCGCCACCCATCCGACGAGGCCCCGGGCCGGGGCGCGGCCGTTTCCAGCATCCGACACGCACTGCTTCCCAGGAGGACACCCATATGGCGGTTACCATCGGCATCAACGGATTCGGTCGCATCGGCAGGTACCTGACCCGGCTTCTGGCCGACGACCCGGACATCACCCTGGCGGCGATAAACGCCCGGGCCGACAACGCCCAACTGGCCCATCTGCTGAAATACGACTCCGTGCACGGCCGGTTCGCCGGCACGGTGGTTCCTTGCGACGAAGGCCTTTTGATCAACGACAAACTGGTCAAGATCAGCCGCCACGGCGGCGGCGAATGGTGCTGGAAAGACCTGGGTTGCCACTATGTGGTCGAAACCACGGGCAAGTTCGTGGACCGGGACTCCTGCGAGAAGCACATGGCCTGCGGCGCGAAGAAAGTCATCATCAGCGCCCCGGGCAAAAACGAAGACATCACCATCGTCATGGGCGTCAACGACGATGAGCTCAAGCCCGAGCACAAGATCATCTCCAACGCCTCCTGCACCACCAACTGTCTCGCCCCGGTGGCCAAGGCCTTAAACGACGCCTTTGGCATCAAGCATGGGCTTATGACCACCATCCACTCCTACACCATGAGCCAGCGGATTCTCGACGGCTCCCACAAGGACTGGCGGCGCGGCCGGGCCTGCGGCCTGTCCATGATCCCCACCACCACCGGAGCCGCCCGGGCCGTGACCAAGGTCATTCCGGCCCTGGCCGGACGCCTGGACGGCATGTCCATCCGCGTGCCCACCCCCAACGTGTCGGTGGTGGATTTCACCTGCGAACTGGCCAAGCCCACGGACACCGCCGGCATGCTGGCCGTGCTGGCCGCCGCCGCCGGCGACGGCATGGGCTTCACCGAGGAGCCGCTGGTTTCCATCGACTTCGTGGGCGACACCCACGGCGGCGTGGTGGACGCCAAGGCCTCCCAGGTCATCGACGGCACCATGGCCAAGGTCCTGTCCTGGTACGACAACGAGGCCGGGTTTACCCACCAGCTCGTGCGCCTCATCAAGAAAGTCGCCGCCCTATAGTCGGCCTTTGGCCTGACGATTTCATGCGCCCGCCGGGGATTCCGGCGGGCGCTTTCCTTTTGGTTTGGGCCTAATGCAAATCGGCGGTCGGTCGATAGGCCTTGCAAGGCCGGGGCAATGCCGCCCGGCTCCAAACCCCAGGATGCGCCCATGACCGTGCCGACCACTTCCGTAAGCGCCGTCGCCTCCGCCCTCATCGTCGCCGCCAGCGACGCCCTGGCCCGGGTGGACCGCGCCTTTTTCAAGCAGGCCCGCATCTTCGCCGTGCGCCACGTCGCCTCCGGGGCCGAGGCCCTGGCCGCCGTGCGCCGCGAGCGCCCGGGCCTGATCTTTTGCGATGCGACTCTGGCCGACATGGACGGGCGCGATCTCATCACCGCCCTTCGGGCCGATCCCGAGCTGGCCGACATCCCGGTGATCATGGCCTCTGCCGGCGGCGCCAAGGCCGAGGTCCTCTCGGCGGTCAAGCTCGGCGTGGCCGGATTTTTGCTGCGCCCCTATTCCGAAGACGCCTTCCGCCGCCATCTGGCCATGGCCGCCCACATGGCCCGCTACGCCGCCGCCGAACGGGCCGCCCTAACCCGGGCCGCGGCCAAGGAAGCGGCCGGCGACGTCGAGGGCGCGGCCCGTGGCTACGCCGCCCTGGCCGAGGCCCCGGACGACGCGCCCCGGCATTTCGAGGAAGGCATGGCCGCCCTGGCCGTGCGCGACGTGGAACGGGCCATCCTGGCCTTCCACCGGGCCCTGGCCGCCAACAAGCTCTATGTCGAGGCCCACTTGGGCCTGGCCCGGGCCTGGCTGGCCAAGGGCAGCCAGCGCCGCTACCGCCATTACATGAAGCAGGCGGCCAATGCCTGCGCCCGGGTCCAGCGCTTCACCGAACTGCGCGACCAGTTCGTGAACTTGCTGGCCGCCGACGAGGCCGGGTTCAATCCTTTCCTGGCCCTGGGCAACGAACTCGTGCGCGACCGCCACTACGCCGCCGCCGTGTCGCTTTACCGCCTGGCCCTGGAGCTGGCCCCCAAAAACGCCGACGCCTACGTGGGGCTGTCCAAGGCCTACCACTTCCTGCGCCGGCCGGACCTGGCCGAACGGGCCGTGCGCAAGGGCCTGTCCTTAAATGAACGCCACCTGGAAGCCCGGGCCATCCATCGCCGCCTCACCGGCCAGGCCGACGCGCCCGAGATTCCGTTGGCCGGCGACAAGGCCGCAGACGAGGCCGTGCGCTTGCCGCTGCTGCTGCGTGGGGTGCTCTATCTGGCCGGGCTGGCCACGGAAACGCTGGTGCGCCCCCGACGCACGGCCAAGGCAGCCTGACGCCCACGGCGTTACAAAACCGACAGACGTGGGCCGGACAACGCGTTCGACCCACGCGTCTTTGCCCCATAACGCCGCCTTGTGCCCCAATTTCAGGGTCATGGCCTTCTCCAGGCCATCCAGCCGACCAACGCCTGGGCAGTTGCCTTGCCGCCCGAAGTGGGGCACAGAGGAAGCAGCGGTGAACGGATCGCCGCTGGAGGTACGCCATGTCTGACGCCGTCACCCCGGCGGGACACGTCGAAGCGGGACCGCCGGGTCGGTTCGAGGCCCTGCCTCCCGGCCATGTCGAGGCCCTGCCTCCGGGCATGACCACGCCGACTCCAGCCGGCATGGTCCAAACCACGCCCCCGACCGGCCCCTTTGACGTCCAGCCAGCCGGGTCTGTGGAACCGGCGCCGGCCGGAAGCGTCATACCCGCTCCGGCGGGCGCGGTGGAAGTCGTCTCCGGCGGTATCGTCAACATCCGGCTCTAGGCTCCGATCAAGCCTTGAGGCAGCCTGAGCCAAACCCCGCATTACCTATGAAGCAATATCGCATGATTCTTCCCTGTCTGCGTCTTGTCCCCGTTGTCGCGCTGTGCCTTGTCCTGCTCGGCTGCGCCGCGGGAGCCAAAAATTCCTGGATCGCCCCGGACCAAAAGGAATTCCTGGCGGAAAAGGTCAAGACCTACCGCAACGCCTACATCCGCTTCGGCCAAGCCGAAGACGAAGCCCGCAAGGACGGCAACACCGAAGAGCTGGACCACTACGTCCGGGCCAAGGAAGCCGCCCGCGTGGAAATGGACCGCTACGAGCGGGAGCTGGCCGCCTACGAAGCCTCCAAGGGCGCCAAGCCCGCCCAGTAGACGCCCCGGACAGCGCGCTCCCGCCCGGCTGGAACGGCCAGCCGACTTATCCACTCATCGTGGAACTCCGTGCCCCCCGGCCCCTGGCGGCAGTCTTGTCGTGACGCGGCGGGACCGGGGTCAGGGCGTGCCTACCCTCGTCTCGGACGAAAGTATTATCGTTTGGCCTAATTTCTGCTCGCTCCTGGCGAAACCCGACCAGACAGGTCGAAAACGCCAGGAGTCGTTCATGCTGTTTTGCCGTATTCTCGCTCTCCTCGCCCTGTGCCTCCTCGCCCTCTTCCTTGACCGAAACGCCTCGGCCCTCGACGGCGTGACCGTTTCCTATGCCACGACCCAGGACTGGACTTCGGGCCTGGAAGGCGCCGTCACCATCGCCAATACTGCGTCCCGGACCCTGACCGACTGGCGGCTGGCCTTCCGCTATGCCGGCACGGTGCAAAGCCTGTGGAACGCCGTGCGTCTGGACGCGCAGGACGGCGCGGTGGTCGTCGGCCCGGCCGCCTGGAACACGGCCATCGCCCCGGGCGCATCGGTGACCGTGGGCTTCACGGCCAGCCCGGCCGTGGCCGCCGGTCCCACGGACCTGGCCGTCACCGGCACATGGTGCGACAACTGCACGAGCACGCCCACGCCAACGCCGGTCACCCCGGACTACCGAATCACCGCCGACCGTGACGCCGCCAGCTTCGTCATAGGGGAGAGCGACCCCTTGCAAGTTCACCTGCGCCAGGGTCAGACGCGGGTCTTCAGTTTCGATAAAACGCTGGCCACGGTGGTTTCCCGAAACCCCGAAACCGCCGTCCTGGCCGTGACCGACGGCAAACTGACGGCCACCGGCCGTCTGGCCGGACGCACCGGACTCAAGCTGGTCTTCACCGACGGCACGGTCTGCTTCATGGGCCTTCGCACCGACGCGGCCAACGGGACGTTGCCCGACCTGCCCGGACCGGTGGCCGTGGGCTCGGTGTCCGAGGATTCCGACGAGGACCTGGCTTTCTGGCGCGGCCATGTGGCCGGCGCGGCCGGAACCCGGGCCGACATCCGCTACATCTACATCAACGGTGGCCCCATAAACGGCTGGAAATCCTGGGACTCGGACCGGGCCGTCTCCTTTGCCAAGGAAAGCCTGGCCCTGGGGCTTATTCCCTTTTTCGTCTTCTACAACATCCCCGACGGCGGCGAGAGCTATTACACCGATCTGGAACACGTCCAAAGCGCCGACTACATGACGGCCTATTACGCCAATCTGGCCACCTTCCTGTCCGAGACCACGTCGGTCATGCAGGGCGAACTGTACGGCGTGATCCTCGAACCCGACTTTCTGGGCTACCTGCAGCAGAATTCCGGCCTGGCCCCTTCGGCCATCGCCACCGCCGACGGTCGGCTCACCGACACCGTCAAGCGCATCAACACAACCGTTCGGGCCAATGGCGGCAACGTGCTGTTTGGCTGGCAGCTCAACCTGTGGGCCTCGCCCACGGCCACCGGAGCCAAGGGCGTGATGCGCCGCACCGACGACGACGACCAGGGCTGGACCGTCGGTCGGGCCACCATCGTGGCCGCCGCCCGGGAGATCGCCGACTACGCCATGGCCGCCGGCATCCTGGAAGGCGGAGCCGATTTCGTGTCCATCGACAAGTACGGCCTGGACGCCGGCATCAGCTCCCCGAACAACCCGGCCGCCTCCACCTGGTTTTGGAACAGCGACCACTGGAACAACTATCTGCTGTTCGCCAAGACTTTGGGTGAGCGTGCCGGCAAGCCCATGGTGCTGTGGCAGCTGCCGGTGGGGCACATCAACGGATCAAGCCGGACAAGCGCCCGCACGGGCGCGCCCTTCCCCGACCTGGCCAACACCTCGCGCCACTACGAGGACAGCACGACGTCCTTTTTCTTCGGCGACGCCATGACCCAGGCGACGACGCTTCGCGCCGGCTATTTCGCCCAGAACCGGGCCGGCGACGTCGGACTTTCGGCCAGCGGCCTGACCGTGACCTGGGGCGAGCATATGACCGTTTTGCCGGACCACGGCATCATCGCCGCCCTGTTCGGGGCCGGCGTCGGCGACAGCACCGACGGTGTCGGCTCGCCGCCCACCGACGACTGGTTTTGGATACAGGCCGTGCAAGAGCATTACCTGGCCCATCCGACGCCTTTGCCCTCCACGGCGGCGGCCTTGACTCTCGTGCTCCAACTGCTGCTAGGCCAATAGGCCGGATGCGGGGAGACGCCGCTTGGCGGACGGGCATCCGGCCCGGAGCATGATCGCTCGGGCAGGAAAGGCGCTCTCAAGTCCGGGGCGGTCACCCTGTTTCGGGGCGAGGTCCGCCTCGGACGTCTGGCTCCGACCAGCCTGGGACCGCGACGCCTCACGGCCGCCAAACACGCGGTTCCGGTTCTCCTCGGATTCGCCGCCGCCAACGAAAAAAGGCCGCCCCAAGCGGGACGGCCTTTGGCAGGCGATGGCGGAGGCCGGAGCTAGGCTCTGGCGGCGTTGACCCGGGGACCGGCCTTGGGGGCCTCGGGCGCTTCGGGCTTGCTTAAGCCCGAACCCAGGTCCAGCAGGATAGGGCTGGCCACGAAGACCGAAGAGAAGGTGCCGGCCAGGATGCCGATGATCATGGCCAGGGCAAAGTCGTGGATGACCGGCCCGCCCAGGAAATACAGGCAGCTGACGGTAATCAGCGTGGTGCTGGCCGTGAGGATGGTGCGCGAGAGGGTCTCGTTGATGCTCTGGTTGATGACCTGCTCGAAGGGCACGGACTTGTCGGTTGTGCGCAGCTTTTCCCGGATACGGTCGTAGACGATGATGGTGTCGTTGAGGGAATAGCCGAGGATGGTTAAAAGCGCCGCCACGATGGTCAGGTCGAACTCGATGTTGAGCAGCGAAAAGATGCCCACGGTGACAAGGACGTCATGCAGGTCGGCCACCACCGCCCCAAGGGCGTATTTGAGCCGCATCACAAAGCACAGGAACAAGGTGATGGCCATGGCCGCCACGATGAGCCAGACCGTGGACGCGCCCACAAGCTTGAGCACGTAGATGCCGCCGGCCAGGCCCGCCGCCATGAGGCCGG
>JAEZEM010000297.1 GCA_023417745.1 Pseudomonadota bacterium | reverse complement strand
CCAGCTTGCCCAGGGCGGCCATCTTGCTCGACTGGGTCAGCGAGGCGTCCAGGGTGGCCTTTTCCCGCTCGGCCCGGATGAGTTCGCGCACGGTGCCGTTGGCGATGACCACCGCGCCGATGACGATAAGTCCGCCGCCGCCGCAAAGGAGCAGGATAAGCAGCCAGCGCGCCCGATAAAGCGGCAGGAGTTCCTCGCCCGGATCGTCCTTGATGACCAGCAGCCAGTCTTTGAGATTGAGCCAGGTCATGGCGTAGATGGACACCTCGCCGTTGACGGTCAGTTCCTCCACCCGGGTGCCGGAGAAACGCGGTATGTCCGGAAAAGGCACGGTGTCGAACATGTCATGGCCAAAGCGCGGCTTGGTCTGGAGCACGTGCTGGGCGTTTAAGAGAAAGGCGTCGCCGGACTTGCCAAGCTGCACCGTACGGACCAGGGAGTCGAAGATGTCGGAGTCGATGGCGGCGCGCAGCACCCAGGTCCGGTCTCCTTCGCGGCGGCTGACGGCGATGTTGAAATGCGGGTATTTGCGAAAGCCCATGAACACGTCGCTGATGTGGATGCCCTTGGCCATGACCGTGCGGAACCAGTCTTCGTGGCTGTAGTCGATGCCGCGCAACTGGTAGGGGCCGACGTAGGAGACGCAGATGCCGTTTTGGTCGATGACTTGCAAGTCGAGGAAGGACTTGCTGTGCAGCTGGAGCACGCCGAAAATGCGTTCGAGATAGGTGTCGCCGGACAGGTCGGCGTAGGATTCGGTCAGGGCCAGATTGGAGAGCTGGGCCACGCGTTCGGTCAGAAACAGGTCGATGGTGACTTTCTTGTTGTCGGCCAGATTGCGCAGGTTGCCGTGGATCTTCTCGGTGTAGGTGTCATAGAACTTGGCGTAGAGTCCAAGGCCGAGGCTTAACAGCGGAATAAAGGAGAAGGCCAGGGTGACGGCGATGAGCTTTAGGCGCAGCCGGCTGAGTTCGTCCTGGATCATGGCAGTGGCCTCACAAGGTGGGGGACGCATGGGGCACGATAGCCCAGGGAGTCCTCAATGCAAAGGGTCATGGGGTCGCCTCGTACAAGGGGAGGGCGACCTCGACGCGGGCGCCCTGCCCGGGGAGGCCGTGGGCCGTGATGGAGCCGCCGTGGCGCTCCACCACGGCCTTGGCGGCGGCCAGGCCGATGCCCAGGCCCGGTATCTTGCCGGTGGTGACGTCGCCGATCTGGAAAAACTTTTCAAAAACCGCTTCGCCCATGTCGGCGGGGATGCCCTGGCCGGTGTCCTCCACGGCCAGGACGAGCCGGCCGTCCCGGACCTCGGCCCGGCAGGCGACATGGCCTGTCCGGGTGAACTTCACGGCGTTGGACAAAAGCTGGTCGAAAACGAAGACCAGGCGGCCCCGGTCGCCGCGAAGCGGCGGCAGGTCGTCGGGGATGTCGCGCACGAAGTCGAGTCTCTTGGCGGCCATGGCCGCCAGATGGGGGGCGGCCGCCCGGTCGAGGAGTTCGGCGGCCGACAGCGGCTCAAGAGCCAGGGGCAGGTCGCCGGAGTCCAGGGCGGCCAGTTCCAGGACGTTGTCGATAAGCCCGGCGAGCTTTCGCCCTTCCTCCAGCATGATGACCAGATTGTGGCGCAGCCGCTCGACCTCGGCGACAACTTCCAGGGGGCGCCCGGCCTCGGCCAACGGCCCGCGTTCCAGGCGCTTGCGCATGACCTGGGCGAAGCCGACCATGGAGGTCAGCGGCGTTTTGAACTCGTGAGAGACCAGGCTTAAAAAGTCGGTCTTGACCCGGCCCAGTTCCTCGGCCTGCTGGCGGGCGGCCTCGGCTTTGGCGGCCTGGTCGGCGGCCTCGCGTTCCTTGGCGGCCAGTTCCCGGATGGTGGCCAGCAGGTGGCCTTCCATGGCCGCGATGTCGGTGGCCAGATCCCGAAATTCGCCGGAATACTCGGTCGGATCAAGGTCGGTGGCCTCGCCCCGGACCAGCCGTCGGGCATGGCGGCGCAGGCGCTCCAACGGCGTGGCCACGGCCTGGAACAGTCCCCAGGCGGCCAAGGCGACCAGCACCAGGACGGCGGCCTGGATGCCCATGTCGAGGAGGTTGGTCACCTGCTCGATGGCGTTTCGCCTGGCCTCGTAGGAGGCGCGCAAGGCCTCGGTGACGGGCTCCAGGGCCCGGGCGGCGGACACGAAGCCGGCCGAGGCCGATCCGGCGTCCTCCAGGCGGCTGGCGTAATCGCCAAGGGCGTTGACGTAGGCATTGGCGACGCGGGCGGCGTCGCCAGGCGGCGGGCCGGCCAGCCCGCCCACGTCGCGCAGGCGTTCGGCTTCGCGCGTCAGGCGCTGGAGGTTTTCCGAGGTGCCCGAGGCCAGCCACCGTTTTTCCAGGCGGGCCACCCGGGCCACGGCCGAGGCCAGATCGGGCTGACTGTCGGACAGGTGTTCCAGGGCCTGGGAGCTTTCAAGATAGCGCGCCGTGGGATCGACGGCGTCGGCCCCGCCCGGGCTGCCGGCAATGGCCTCGAAGCCTTGGCGGTAGGCTTCAAGACGGGACAGGGCGACGTCGGACAGGGGATCATGGTCCGGGTCGCTGGCCCGGATGGCCTCGATGGCCGCCACGGCGGCCTGTTGGTGGCGGCGCACGGCGGCCAGGGCCTCGGGATCATGACGGAGGAAGAAATTCTTCTCCTGGCGACGCATTTCCAGCGCCTCAATTCGGGCGACCACGGTCAACCGCTCCAGGGCCAGGGTGCGCTCGGTATGCCGGGCTTCCAGGATGTCCACGACCACCACCAGGGCGAAGCCGGCCACGATGACGGCGCAAAGCGTTTGCAGCTTGCCCTTGACGCTAAGGCTCATGGGCTGACCCCGATTCTGCTCACGACCGTCTCCCTGGCTGTTGCCGTTGTCGGTGGCGGTAGCGGCCGCCGGGACGACTCGTCCGGCGGGATGAGGGTTTTTTTAGCCCAAACGGCAAGAGGATGCCAGAATATTGTTCATAGTTTCACAAGTAGCGGGGTGAAAAGGCCTCTTCCCGCCGCTTGCTTCAGGCCGGCAGCCGCCTCCGGAAGGACTTCTCCCCGGGGGCGGCTGCGACGGCAAGGGGCAGACGAATCTGGCGACGCGTCCCTTGAAAGAGGCGCTTGCTACGGGTCGAGATCGGGCAGGTAGTCGCCGTAGCCGGACGTTTCCATGGCCTCGGCCGGCACGAAACGCAGGGCGGCGGAGTTCATGCAGTAGCGCTGGCCGGTCGGGGCCGGGCCGTCCGGGAAGACATGGCCGAGGTGGGAGTCGGCGATCCGGCTTCGGACTTCGGTGCGGCGCGAAAACAGGCTGTTGTCGGGCTGTTCGGCAACGGCCTCCGGACGGATGGGGCGGGTGAAGCTCGGCCAGCCCGTGCCGGAATCGTACTTGTCGCGGGAGCTGAACAGGGGCTCGCCCGAGACGATGTCCACGTAGATGCCCCGGGCCTTCAAATCCCAGTAGGCGTTGTCGAAGGGGCGTTCGGTGCCGTTTTTGCGGGTGACCTCGAAGGCCAGGGGGGTAAGCGTGGCCCGCAGCGCGGCGTCGGACGGCCGGGTGAAGGTCCGCCAGGCCGGAACCTTGGTTGCCGTGGCCGCCTCAGCCGACGGCTTGGCCGTCTCAGGGGTCTGGCTGCCCCAGGTCCGGGCCAGGAACTGGTCGCGGCCCGAGCCGGTGCGATAGGCCTTGTACGGGCCGGCATGGGTGCGCCAGTAGTCTTGATGGTAATCCTCGGCCGGGGTGAAGGGGCCGGCCGGCAGGATGTCCACGACAATGGGACGAGTGAACCGGCCCGAAGCGGCCAGGGCGTCCAGGGCGGACCTGGCCTCGGTCCGCTGGGCTTCGTCGTGGACGAAGATGGCCGGGCGGTATTGCCGGCCCCGGTCGGCGAACTGGCCGCCGGCGTCGGTGGGGTCGATATGATGCAGGAAGGCGTCCAGCACCTGGCGGTAGCTGACCTTGGCCGGGTCGAACCGGACCTCCACGGCCTCGTAGTGGCCGGTGCGGCCGCTGGAGACCTGCTCATAGGTCGGGTTGGGCTCGGGGCCGCCGGTGTAGCCGGAAACCACCGAGGCCACGCCGGGCAGTTTTTCCATATCCGCTTCCACGCACCAGAAACAGCCGCCGGCCAGGGTGGCCACGGCGAGGTTGGGGGCTTGGATCTCCATGGGCGCCTCCTTGGCGGCCGGGGGCGCGGCGACGGCGATCAGGGCCGCGCCCAGGCTCCAGGCAATGCAGAAGATGCAGGTGACGAGGATGGCTGCAACGGGTTTCTTGTCGAGCATGGCGGGACTCCTTGCCCCGTGCGGGGCGACAGCGGCGGGCCGCGCCGGCATTTGTCGGACGGAACACCATGGGACTCTACCGGAAAAAGGACGGCTTCGTCGATGGCCGAAAGGCCGGTCAAGGCGGAAAAAGTCAATCAGCCGTTTCGCAGGGGGTGGGCGCGGGCGGCGGTCAGCACGGCGGCCAGGGCGGCCTCGGCCTGGACATGGCTTTGGCGGCAGGCCTGCGTGTCGCCGGTCTGGCAGGCGGCCAGCAAGGCGCGCATGGTCTTGCCCAGGGCCTCGGCCCGAAGCGGTCCGGCCATGCCGGCCAGGTCATGGGCCAGGCCAGCGGCGGCGGCGACGTCGCCGCGCCTGACGGCCTCGGCCAGTTCCCGGCCCTTGGGTTCGGCCAGTTCCACGAACAGGCCGAGCAGTTCGGCGGCGAACTCCAGGCTCCCCTTGCGGGAAAATTCCGACAGATCCAAAGCGGCCTGGGTCTCGGCGGCGTCGGGCGTCCGGTCGGTCCGGCCCGTGACCACCCGGGCCAGGGCCACAAGGAGGTCCCGGCCGCGCACCGGCTTGGCCACATGGTCGTTCATGCCGGCGGCCAGACAGCGTTCCCGGTCGCCCTGCATGGCAAAGGCGGTCAGCGCGAGAATCGGCACATTCGGGGAATTGGCCGGAGCGCATTGGCCGTCGCGGATGGCCCGAGTGACGGTCAGTCCGTCCATGTCGGGCAATTGCACGTCCATGAGGATGCAGTCCACGGCCTGGGAGGCGGCCAGGGCCAGGGCTTGACCGCCGTCGGCGGCGGCCAGGGGCGTGTGCCCGTTTTTACGCAGCAGATGCAGCAGGTACATCCGGTTGACGTCGTTGTCGTCGACAACGAGCACGGTCAGCGGCGGCAGGATCGGGAGCGGACTTGAATCATCCATACGGCAACCTTCCCGTAATGCGCCGGCCCGGGCCGGCCCTTTCCAGAACAACGCGGCATCCCTAGCATGACGTGGCGTACCTGACAAATTGGCCCGAACGTTGGGTCTATTTTTTGTGGATTCGGCTTGGGTGGTTGCTTTTGCGCCCGGGGATGGCTACCTGCCAAAAAGAGAGGTGTCCGGCCATGACGGCAACCGTTCTTGATGCGTCTTACGACGCCCTGATCCGCCGGGCTGCGCCCGACGGAACCTTTGCCGTGGCCGAGGGCGCGGCGAGCCGTCCCGACGCCACGGCTTGGGCGGCCATGGCCCTTTTCGCCGCTGGGCTGGCCCCGAAACTGGTCGCCGCCGCCCGCTCCTCCCTGGCCGCCGCCCAGTCTCCCGATGGCCGGCTGGCGCTGGCTCCCGAGCGTCCCGAGGCCGCCTGGCCCACCGCCTTGGCGCTCATGGCCTGGCTGCCGGACCCGGCCCGGGCCGAAAACGTCTCCCGGGCCGCCGCCTGGCTTTTGGCCCATCCCGGCAGCCATTGGCCCAAAAGGCCCGAGGAGCAGGTCGTCATCGGCCATGACACGAATCTCCGCGGCTGGAACTGGATCGACGGCACCCACTCCTGGGTGGAGCCGACCTCCCTGGCCATGCTGGCCCTTGGGGCCTTGGCCGCGCCGCCGGCCGAGGCCCTGGCCGAGGCGACCCGTCTGCTCCTGGACCGCCAGTTGCCGGGCGGCGGCTGGAACTACGGCAACACCCGCGTGTTTCGCAACACCCTGCTGCCCGTGCCCGAGTCCGCCGGCCATGCCCTGGCCGCCCTGGCCGGCCGGGCCGCGCCCGACGACGTGGCCCTGAGCCTGGCCTATCTCCAGGGGCCGCAGTGCGCCGTGGCGACCCCCCTGGCCGCCGCCTGGCGGGCCTTTGGCCTGGGGGCCTGGGGGCTGGCCGGACAGGACGAAGCCGCCCTGTGCCTGGCCGCCCTGGAGCGCCAGTCGCGCTACGGCCCCTATGATACCCCGCAACTGGCCCAGTGCCTGGCCGCCGCCGCCAGCCGGGGCCGATTCGCCGCCCTGCTCGGAGGTCCCTCATGAGCGCGTCCGACGCCGAGAAGCCGGCCCGCGGCCTGACCCGCCGCCAAGCCGTCAAACTGGCCGCCGCCGCCGGCCTCGTGGCCGCCGGAGGGCTGGCCGCGCCGGCCCTGTGGCGCGAGACGCCCCGGGCCGAGGTTTTCGTGGCCAAGGCGGCCGGTTACAACGGCGATCTGGCCGGCATCGTGCGCCGGGGACTGGCCGAACTCGGCCTGACGCCGGCCGAGATCGCCGGCAAGCACGTGCTCGTCAAACCCAATCTGGTCGAGCCCCATGCCGAGGCCGGCCACATCAACGTCCATCCGCTCATGGTGCGGGCCGTGGCCGAGGCCTTCTTGGCTCTGGGCGCGGGGTCGGTGGTCGTGGGCGAGGGGGCCGGCCATCGCCGGGACGCCTATCTGGTGCTGGAGGAATCGGGATTGGCCGAGGTGTTGGCCGAGGACCGGCTGGCCTTTTACGATTTGAATAACGGCCCGGTGGCCCGGCGACCGAACACCGGCGGTTGGAGCAAGCTTGGCGACCTGTGGCTGCCGGGCCGGCTCCTGGCCGCCGACATCGTCGTGTCCCTGGCCAAGATGAAGACCCATCACTGGGCTGGGGTGACGCTGGCCATGAAAAACCTGTTCGGCGTCATGCCCGGCGTGGTCTATGGCTGGCCGAAAAATGTCCTGCATTTCGCCGGCATCGAGCCGTCGATCCTGGACATCAACGCCACCGTGCGGCCGGCCTTGGCCATCATCGACGGCATCGTCGGCATGGACGGCGACGGTCCCATCATGGGCGACCCGGTGGCTTCGGGCCTGGTCGTCATGGGCCGCAACGCCGTGGCCGTGGACGCCACGGCCTGCCGGGTCATGGGCATCGATCCGGCAAAAGTGGGCTACCTGCGAGACGCTGACGGCCGCCTGGGGACCATCCAGGCGGCGCGCATCGAACAGCGCGGCGAATCGCCCGCCGCCGTGCGACGAGACTACGCGCTCCTCGACTACGTCCCGGCCCAGCGCAATTTGCGCCTTGCGCCCTAAGAGGCAGAAAAGAAAGGAAGATGCCTCCGGCGGCTGGGGGCCTGAGGCCCCCAGC
>JAEZEM010000211.1 GCA_023417745.1 Pseudomonadota bacterium | reverse complement strand
TCGGCCTCGACCTCGCCCTTGTCCGTGACGACCCGCTCGACCTTGCCGTCGCCCTCGATGGCTTTCACCTGCTCGGCCAAACGGAAGACCACGCCCTTGTCTTCCATGTGCTTGCGGGCCATGGCGGACAGCGTCGGCCCGGTGACGCCGGGCAGAATCTGATCGAACAGCTCGATGACCGTGACGTCCAGCCCCCACATGTCGGCAAAGGCCACGGCCATCTCCAGGCCAATAAAGCCCGAGCCGATGACGGCGACCGACCCGACGCCCCCGGCGGCCACGGACTTCTTGATGGCCTCGGCCGCTTCCAGGCTGTCCACGGTGTGCACGCCCGGCAGCTCGACCCCGGCGATGGGCAGTTTGCGCGGGCTGCTGCCCGTGGCCATGACCAGCTTGTCGTAGGGAATAACGTCTTCGCGGCCGGTGGGCAGATGGCGGGCGGTCACGGTCTTGGCGGCGCGGTCGATGGCCACCACTTCGGTCTCGGCTCGGGCGTCCACGTCCTTGATGTCGCGGAAGAATTCCGGGTCGCGCACCATGTGGAAGGCCGTGGATTGCAGGCCGGCGATGTCGCTGACCTCGCCGGAAACGTAGTAGGGGATGCCGCAGCCGCCGTAGGAGATGCGGGGACTGCGGTCGAGCATGATGACGTTGCTTTCAGGCTGAAGCCTCTTGAAGCGGCAGGCGGCCTTGGGTCCAAGGGCGACGCCCCCGATGATGACGACCTGTTGCGGCATGATGCGTCCTTGCGTTTTAGTGTTGCTGTACAGTATCGACGCGGCCCTTGCCCCGGGCCGGAAGTGCTTAATTCATACGCCTTCGGTCTGAAACGCGCCTTTTGCAGGGGCGCGCCAGGAACCGAGGCGTGCGTTAAACGCCGATAAAGTAGTCCAAAGCCGGGCCATGTCAATGGCCGGGCCTTGCCGGAAGCGGCCCGGGAGGCTACCCATGGCCGGGGAGGGCAGGCATGGAAAACGACGCCGACAGGCAGGCAAGGCTTTTTATCGTGGCGACGCCGCTGGGCAATCCGGGCGATTGCTCGCCCCGGGCGGCGGCCACCCTGGCCGGGGCCGGGGTGGTTTTGTGCGAGGACACCCGGCGCACCGGGATGCTTTTAAAGACCCTGAATGTTACGGCCAAGCGGCTCATGAGCTTTCACGAGCACAACGAGGAGGCCCGGCTGCCCCAGGTGCTGGCCCTATTGGCCGAGGGCCAGGACGTGGCCCTGGTCTCCGACGCCGGCACGCCGCTTCTGGCCGATCCCGGCTACCGGCTGGTGCGGGCCGCCCGGGAGGCCGGTTTCGCTGTCTCGCCCGTGCCCGGCCCCTCGGCCGTGCCGGCCGCCTTGTCGGCCGCCGGCATCGCGCCCTATCCGTTTTCGTTTTTGGGTTTTTTGCCGCGCACGGCCTCCCAGGCCCGGGCCACCCTGGCCCGGTTCGGGGCCACCGGGGCGACGCTGGTCTTTTTTGAGCGCAAGACCCGCCTGGCCGAGACCCTGGCCGCCGCCCTGGAGGCCCTGGGCGACCGCGACTGCGTCATCTGTCGGGAACTGACCAAGACCTATGAGGAATTTCTCTCCGGCAAGCTCTCGGACTTTGCCGGCCGGGACCTGGAGTTGCTCGGCGAAGTGACGGTGGTGGTCGGGCCGGCCAAGGCCGGGCGCTCGGACGAGGAGCAAGCGCAGCTGGTCGCCGCCCAGGAGTCGGCCGCCGGGGGCAAGCCCAAGGAGGTGGCCCGTCGCGTGGCGGCCCGGCTTTCGGGATGGACCCAGAAAGAGGTTTATGCCATGCTCATGAGCCAGGAAACCGGCTGATCGGGAGGACGGAGCCGCATGACGCAGGGGAGTGGAGAGCGGGCGGAAACGTACTGCGTCCTGGACGCCGACGAACGGGAATACCTGGTCGGCGTGGTCGGCGCGGGGCCGGGCCTGGACACCATTTTGGAGATCGTGGCCGGCGAGGAATTCCGCGAGTTCCTGCCGCCCATGCACTTGGCCGGCCTGGTCGGGCTGCCGGCCGACGATCCCCGGCGGCACGGGGCGCTGCTGGCCGGCGTGCCGGTCTATCCCGACTGTCGGGCGCTTTTCGCCGCCCATCCGGCCATTAATCTCGTGGTGGAGCTGCGAAGCGGCGTTTCCCGCCGGGAGATCCTCGACGCCATGCCGCCGGGCGCGTCGCTTATCGACAACACGGCTTCCTTTTTTCTGTGCGCCCTAAGCAACGCCGTGTCCGTGGGCGCGCATTGTCGGATGCGCCTGGACCACCAAAAGCTGTTGCTCGAAGCCATCGTGGACGAGGTCCAGGAGGACATCGCCCTGCTGTCCGCCGCCGGCACGGTGGTGGATCTTAACCGCAACATCCTGCGCCGCCTGGGCCAGCCCAAGGAACTGCTCGTGGGCCAGCCCTGTTCGGTCCTGCGCTCCGGCCCGGATGATCCGCCCTTTTGCGATCCCGGCGACCCGGCCTGCCCGTTTCGGCTGGCCCTGGCCACGGGCAAAAAGGCCGAGCGCCTGCACACCGCCGTCTCGGCCGACGGCAAGCTGCGTTACTACCGCACCTACACCTATCCCATTGCCGACGCCTCGGGCAAAATCGGCCATGTGGCGGTCTTTCGCCGCGACATCACCGACCGCACCGTGGAGGAAATCAGTGCCCGCCAGGCCGAGCGCATCGAGACCATGGGCCGGCTGTCCTCCTATCTCGCCCACGAACTGCGCAATCCCATGTTCGCGGCCAGCGGCTTCGCCCGTCGCCTGGCCAACATGGAGGCGCTGCCCGAGGCGGCCCGGGAACGGGCCGGCATCGTGGTGGCCGAGCTGACCCGCATGGAAGCCCTGCTCAAGCAGTTCCTGGAATTCGCCCGACCCGTGGGGCAGGCCGTGCCCGGCCGGGCCGACGCCGACGCCGACGCCAATCGGGTCGTGCTGGCCGCCGTGGAGGCCGTGCGCCCCGAGGCCGAGGCCAAGGGCGTGGGCTTTGCCCTGGCCCTGGTTCCGGGCGTGGCCGCCGTGGCCTTCGAACCGGCGCTGCTCAAGCAGTGCATGGTCAACCTCCTGCGAAACGCCATGGACGCCATGGCCCACGGCGGGGTGGTGCGGGTGTCGAGCGGCCGCGACGCCGACCGGGTGCGGGTGCGCGTGGCCGACAGCGGCCGGGGGCTGACGCACGACAATCTCGAAAACATGTTCAGCCCCTTTTACAAGGCCGACCACTGTGAATACGGCCTGGGGCTGGCCATGGTCAAAAAGGTGGTGGACGATTTCGGCGGCGCGGTGGAAGCCGCCGGAGAGCCCGGCGGCGGCTGCGCCATCACCCTGCACCTGCCCCCGGCCCTGGCCGGCGGCGCGGGCGAGGCCGCGACTGCGCCAGGAGGCACGTCATGACCACCGAACAGCTTTTGCTGGATCTGGCCAAGCTGCGCGAACGCTTTGACAACGACGACGAACTGCTGGCCGAAATCTTCGCCGTCTTTGCCAGCGAAGCCCCTGGCCGCCGGGCCAACATGGAAGCCGCCCTGGCCGTCGGCGACCTGGCCAAACTGGCCGGGCTGGCCCATTCCCTCAAAGGCGTGGCCGCCACCATGTTCGCCGAACCCCTGCGCCAGGCCGCCTATGCCCTGGAGCTGGCCGCCCGGGCCGGCGACGCCCAGGCCGCCGCCGCCGCCGTGCCGGTGGTGCTGGAGGGGCTGGCCGCCGCCGTCGCCTGTCTGCCGGACTGATCCGCCGCATCCCCCGCACGACGCCGCATCGCTCAGGCGCGGTCAGCCGTTTCGGCCTGGCCGACTCTGGAGCGGCGAGGCTTGGCGCTTTTGGGGGTTGGAAATCGGTCGCATAAAAACATACTTGTCAGCTATGAAAAAAAATCATAGTATTCCGATCGAGAAAGTGAGCACACCGCGCAAGTAATGACTCGGCAGCCATGACAGCACGCTCGTCCACGCCTTCGACCACTTCGGACCGCCGCCCCGGCGGCGCGACGCATCAGCCCGCCGGCCCGGCCCAGGCTTTGCCCTTGCCCGGCCCGGTTCCCGCCTCGGCCCCGTCTTTCTTCGCCGCTCAGGCGGCCCTGCTCTACGAACGTCTGCCCCATGCCCTGGCCCTGTCCGACCCGGACGGCCGCCTTGTCTGCGCCAATCGCGCCCTGCGCCGCCTGCTCGCCGTCGGCGACGCCTTGCCCGAGGCCACGCTGGCCGCCCTGGTTGTCCGGCTGTGCCCCGCGACCTCGCCCGCCCGGGCTGCCGCCATGCTCGCGGCCTCCGGTCGGTGGTATACGCCAAAACATCCGATGATCGGCCCATTGGGCCAAGTGCTCCACCTGCGTCTGCTTTTCGAAGCCGTGCCCTTTCCAGACGGCCGCACGGGCCACACCCTGACCGTGGAGGACATCACCAGCCACAAGACCGCCATCGACGCCTGGCGGCGTCGCCAGACCCAATACCGCTCCCTGGTGGAGGGCGGGGCCGACGCCATGTGCCGCTTTTTGCCGGATCTGAGCCTGCTCTACGCCAACGCGCCCTTTTGCCGGCTGTTTGGCCTGTCGCGGCGGGCAGCCGCAGGCAAGAGCCTGCTGTCGCTCATCACCTTGGAGGCCGGACGGGCCGTGGTGGACGCCGTGTCCGCCTTGTCGCCCCAGTGTCCGGCCGGCGAGGTGGACGTGCTTTTAGGCTACGCCGACGACCGGCCGCGTTGGCTGCGGTTGACCGTGCGCGGCTTTTTCTACCGCACCGGCCATCTCAAGGACTGCCAGGCCGTGGGGGCCGACGTCTCGGACCACAAACTCGCCGAAGACCGCTTCATCCACGCCAGCCGGCTGGTGTCGCTGGGCGCCCTCGTCTCGGGCGTGGCCCACGAGATCAGCAACCCCAACCAGGCCATCGCGCTCAATGCCCGACTGTGCCAGGACCTCTGGGAACCCGTGGCCGAAGCGGCCTCGCGTCTGCCCCAGGCCTCGGCGATGTCCGGTGGTCACGGCGCGCGCGGCCCGACCCTGGCCGACGCCCTGGCCGATATGCCGGCGCTTTTGGCCGATATGGCCGACTGCTCGGGCCGCATCGCCGACATCGTCTCGGAGCTCAAGGAATTCGGCAGCCACGACGACGGCTCGGGCTTTGCCCCGGTGGCCTTAAACGACGCCGTGCGGGCCGCCGCCCGGCTCATGCGCCCGACCCTCAAACGCAGCACCCGGCGTTTTTCCCTGCGCCTTTGCCGCGAAGGGCCGGTGGTGCTTGGCCGGCGGCAACGCCTGGAACAGGTGCTGGTCAATCTGCTGGAAAACGCCTGCCTGGCCCTGCCGAACCAGGACGCGCCCATCGTGGTCGAAACAGCCCTGACCCCCGAAGGTGACGCCGTGCGGGTGCTCGTGCGCGACGCCGGCACGGGCATCGCCCCAGGCGATCTGCGCCGGGTAACCGAACCCTTTTTCACCACCCGGCGCGGCCAGGGCGGCACGGGACTCGGACTCTCCATCTCCCACAAAATAGCCCGCGAACACGGCGGCTCCCTGGAGCTTGTCCCCAACGCCGGCCCGGGCGTCACCGCCGTGGTGGCCCTGCCCCTGGCCGGCCTGCGCCAGGAGGGATTGCCGTGAGCGCCCCGACCGGCCCCGGCGTCATCCTGCTGGTGGACGACGACGTCCATATCCTGGCCAGCTACGAAAAAACCCTGCGCTACGGCGGGATGCCGCCCACCATCCCCTGCCCGGACCCGGAAGCGGCCGCCGAACTGCTCGTCAAAAACAACGTCCGCCTGGTGCTGCTTGACCTGTGCATGCCCGGCCTTGGCGGCGAGGACGTGCTGGCCGCCCTGCGGGCCAAGCGGCCCGACGTGCCGGTCATCGTCGTCACCGGCGAAAGCGCCGTGGAATCGGCCGTGCGCCTCATGCGCCTTGGGGCCAGCGATTATCTGGTCAAGCCCGTGGACCGTCGCCGGCTGCTGGATGCCGTGGAGCGCGGCCTTGGCCAATGTCCGCTCCCGGCGGCCGCGCCCCAGGGCGGCGACGCCGGGGTGCGCATGATCGGCCGCTCGGCCGGAATGCAGGAAGTCTTTGGCGTCATCGCCGCTGTCGCCCCCTCGCGCGAGCCGGTGCTCATCACCGGCGAAACCGGCGTCGGCAAGGAGTTGGCCGCCCGGGCCGTCCATGCCGCCTCGGGCCTGTCCGGCCCCTTTGTCGCGGTCAACGCCGCCGGCCTGGACGATGCGCTTTTCGCCGACACGCTCTTCGGCCACGCCAAGGCCGCCTACACCGGAGCCGGCGCGGCCCGGGCCGGACTCATCGAAAAAGCGGCCGGCGGCAGCCTGTTCCTCGACGAAATCGGCGACCTCGGCCAGTCCTCCCAGGTCAAGCTCCTGCGCCTGCTCCAGGAAAAGGAATACTACGCCCTGGGGTCCGACACCGTGAAACGCAGTCAGGCCCGCGTCATCGTGGCCACCAACCGCGACCTCGACGCGCTCCTCGACCCCGGCCGCTTTCGCCTGGACCTCTTCTACCGCCTGCGCACCCACCACATCCACCTGCCGCCCCTGCGCGACCGGGCCGGCGATCTGCCCGAACTGGTCAGCCATTTCATTGCCCGGGCCGCGGGCAGCCTCGGCCGCGCCCCGTGCCAACCGCCGCCCGGACTGCTCAACCGCCTGGCCGCCTACCCCTTCCCCGGCAACCTCCGCGAACTCGAAGCCATGATCCACGACGCCCTGGCCCGCTCCCGAGGCGGCGAACTGACCCTGGCCGCCTTCGACCACTGGCTGCG
>JAEZEM010000204.1 GCA_023417745.1 Pseudomonadota bacterium | reverse complement strand
GGCAGGCTCGGGTTTCGGCCAGGCCCTTGTAGACCGGGATCACCACATCGACGACGGCGGGCGGCTTACGCATGACCGACCTCGGCTGGGCCGGCGGCCAAGGGCGAGCCGAAAAGGGGAATGCCGTCGTCGGCCCGCACGACCTTGAGCCCGGCGGCGTCTAGGCCTGCCGGCAGGGGCAGCCGGAAGCCGCCCAGGGCCGGGAGGCCGGCCAGGGGCGCGGCGGCGACGCGGGCCAGAGGCAGGTCGTCGGCCAGGACAAGGACTTCCGGGAGCGCGGGCGAGCAGCGGCGCAGGCAGCCCGTGACGGTCGCCCCGTCGCGCCAGGCCGCGCCCCAGGTCTGGCCGCCAAAGCAGGCGTCCAGGAGTCCGGCGGCCAGTCGCAAGGTTTCCAGGCAGTCCGGGGCGCGAAGCAGGGCCACGGCGGCCGGCAGTCCGGCGGCCGGCCGGTCGGCGGCCAGGGCGGCCCGGACGGCGGCCAGGTTGGCGGCGATGTCTTGCGGGGCCAGGGCCACGGCGGCCAGGGCTTGGCTGAGCGCCTCGTCGGGAAATCCGGCGTCCATGAGGGCGCTTGCCGCCAGGACGCGGGCCAGGGCGCTTTTGGGGGCCAGCCTGGCCGCCCGGCGGGCGAAAGCGGCGGCGGTCGGGCCGTCGCCCAGACGCCGGGACAGTTCGATGGCCATGGCCAGGGCTTCCACGTGCAGGGCCGGCTGGCCGAGCAGGGACAGGGCCAGGCGTCTGGCCTGGGCCGGATCGTTTCCGGCCAGGGACCTGGCGGCTTGCAGGGCGCGCCGGGCGGCCGGCGTGGGCTGGGGCAGGACGGCGTCAGGCGTCGGCATCAAAGTCTCCGGCCAGGGTTTGCTCGATCAGCCGGACCTGGGCCGGCAGGCAGACACGGCCTCGGTCGTAGCGGGTGGTAATGGTTTCCCGGGCCAGGGCGCGCAGGGGGGAAAGTTCCCGGCCCCGGGCCAGGGCTTCGGCCACCTGTTCGGCCAGGGCCTGGTGGTCGAAAAAATCGACGAGCAGGCCGTTTAAGCCATGAGCCACCACCTCGCGCACCGGTTCGGTGTCCGAGGCCACGAGCAGGCAGCCGGCGGCCATGGCTTCCAGGCACGACCAGGAGAGCACGAAGGGGTAGGTGAGGTAGACGTGGCAGGCCGACACGGCCAGGGCGGCCAGGTAGTCGGGATAGGCGAGCTTGCCCAGGAAATGGACTCGCTCCGGGTCCACCGGGCATTCGGCCAGGTAGCGTTCCCGGTAGGTCTGGCCGCCCGGCAGGCGCAGGCCGTAGCTCACGTCGTCGCCGCCGATGATAAGCACCCGGCACTGGGGCCGCAGGCGCAGCAGACGCGGCAGGGCGCGCATGAAGGTGTGAAAGCCCCGATACGGCTCCAGGTCGCGGGCCACGTAGGTGACCACCTCGTCGCCCGGGGCCAGGACGAGTCCGAGTTCCGGCAGGCGGAGCCGGGCGGCCGGATCGGAGCGCACGACGTCCGTGTCCACGCCTTCGTGAATGACCTCGATTTTGTCCCGAAGTCCGGCCGGATAGCCCTGGCGCTGCCAGGCCGTGGGCGAAACGCCGCGATGGCAGGCTTCCAGGGCCAGCAGTCCGGCGGTTTTTTGCAGCCGTACCGCGGGCCATTGAAACTGGGCCACGGGGTATTCGGGGTCAAAGGCAGCCTCGGCCCGGCCAGGCTCGTAATGGTGCTCGCAGTAGCAAATATGACGGGCCTCGGGAAAGACGTCCTTGAGAAACAGGGCTTCGCCCCAGCCGGGGTGGGCGTAGACGAGATCCGGGACCAGGCCGTCCCGGCGCAGGATGCGGGCCGTTTCCAGCACGGCCGCGCCGCGTCGGATTTGCTCTTCGAGGTTGCGGGCCAGGGGGTGGAGTCCTGGCGGGGCCTGGCCGAAACCGTGGTAGGGGGCGTCGACGACGCCGGGCAGGGGAGCCTGACGGCCGGCCTCTCGGATGGCGCACACGCGGGTGGCCGGCTGCCGCAGAAAATGCTCGGCCAGGCCTTGGAACTGGGCCGGGAAGTCGCGGTGGACAAAAAGGATGGTGCGCTTGGGGTGGGCCATGGGGGCCTTGTGCCCTGGCCGGGCCGGCGGGGTTGGCGTTCATGCCGGTCGGAACCGGCGGTCGCCCTGGCCCTGGCCGCGCGGCCGGGGCGACCGCCGGCCGCGCCTTTGCCTGGGGCGGGAAGCGCGGCCGGACGGCGTGGGCGGATCAGGAACGCTAGGCCTTGGGTTCCAGGATGACGGCCAGGGATTCCAGGGCGTCGCCGGGCACGGGGGAGCGCAGGAATTCCCCGTTGCGCGCGGCGGACACGGGGCCGGCTTCCAGAAAGGTGCCGGCGTAGGCAATGGAATAGCGTCCGGCCGCCTCGCCGCCGAGTTTGGCGGCAAAGCCGAGCATGGGCGCGCCAGCGCCCCGGGAACCCGTGAATTGCGGCGGGTTCACCCAAGGCATGGGCTGTCCAGTGGAGCCGATGGAGGCGTATTGCAGATCCTGCAAGGCCACGCCCTCCACGTAAAGCGCCGCGGCTTCCAAGCGGCGTTTGGAGCCGGGGCGTCCGGCGCCCTGGCCGGGCTCGAAGGCCACGTCGCCCTCGCCTTCCAGATGTCCGGCCATGCGCACCACCGGCATGGGGCCGGCGGGGGGGCTTGGCTGGGTGAAGGCCCGGGGCGGTTGGGGCGCGGCCGGCGCAGGCTGGCCGAAGGCCGGCGCGGCTTGACCAAAGGCGGGCGCGGCTTGACCAAAGGCGGGCGCGGCTTGGCCAAAGGCGGGCGCGGCTTGGCCAAAAGCGGGCTGCGGCTGGCCAAAAGCCGGTGCGGGCTGGCCGAAGG
>JAEZEM010000429.1 GCA_023417745.1 Pseudomonadota bacterium | reverse complement strand
CCGGCGGTCTGAAGCCCAACAAGCCCGAGTACGGGCTTGAAGGCGCTGTGCTCTACCGCCCGGCCAAACGCAAGGAGGCGTCATGACGCGCGAGGAGAAAAACGGCCAGAGCGAACTGAACCGCCGCCAGTTCCTGCGCCGGGTGGGCCAGGGCGCGGCCGTGGCCGCCGCCGGGGCGATCCTTGGCGAAGCGGCCCCAGCCCAGGCCGAGGCGACTTCCCCGGCTGGCGACGAGACCCGGGTGGTCCATTCCGTATGCCTGGCCTGCAACGCCGTGTGCGGCGTGCGCGGCGAGGTGCGCGGCGGCCGGCTGCGGCGGGTTTCGGGCAATCCCTATCATCCCTACAACATGGCCTTTGCCCCCATCGATCAGGACACGCCGGCGGCGCAGTCCCTGGCCGTGCCGAGCCCGGTGTGCGGCAAGTGCCAGGACACGGTCAACCATACCGAAAGCCCGTATCGCCTCGTGCGGCCGCTCAAACGCTGCGGCCCGCGCGGCTCGGGACAATTCGAGCCCATCGAATGGGACCGGCTGGTGGCCGAAATCGCCGAGGGCGGCCGCCACTTTGCCCATATCGGCGAGGAGCGCCAGGTTCCGGGCCTCAAGGAACTGTTGAGCGACGACCCCATCGATCCGGCCGCGCCGGAGCTGGGCAGCCGCCGCAACGGCCTGGTCTTCGTCACCGGCCGCCTGCAAACCGGCCGCCAACAGTTCATCGACCGCTTCGTCAAGGGCGCGGTGGGCTCCATCAACCGCATCGGCCATACCGACATCTGCGGCCTGGGCTTTCGCATGGGCAACTTTGCCCTGACCCAGGGCAAACAGGTCGAGCTCAAGGCCGATCCGCTCTCGGCCGCCTACATCCTGGTTTTCGGAGCCAATGTTTATGAGGCGCTGCAACCCGGCATCAACACCTACGGCGCACTCATGGCCCGCAGGCAGGCCGAGGGGAGCCTGCGCTTCGCGGTCATCGATCCCCGGGCCACTCGGGCCGCCGTCCATGCCGACGCCTGGCTGCCGGTGCGACCCGGCCGGGACGGGGCCTTGGCCCTGGGCCTGGCCCGAACGCTGCTGGACGAAAACCTGTGCAACCTGCGGTATCTGAGCGCCCCCTCGCCCCAGGAGGCCCGACAGCGGGGATTTGGCTCCTGCACCAACGCGCCCTGTCTGGTTATCGTCGATCCCCGGCATCCGGAAAACGGGCGCATGTTGCGGCTAAAAGACATTGATCCGTCCAAGGGCGGCCAGGCGGGCGAGACGCTCATGGTCCTTGACGCCGCCGGGCGGGTGGTCGCGGCCGACGCCACGAGCCATGCCACGCTGGAGGCCAAGGCCGTGGCCACCGACTATTTTGGCAACGCCTGGCAGGTCGAAACCGCCTTTTCTCTGTTGCGGGCCGGCATTGAGGCCCACGCCGTGGAGATCTACGCCGCCGAGGCCGGGGTGGACGCGGCCGAGCTGCGCCGGGTGGCCCGGGAATTCGCCGCCGCCGGCACGCGCGGCGCGGTGACCCAGTACCATGGGGCCGGCAACTACATTTGCGGCGTCCATGCGGCCTATGCCGTGGCCTTGCTCTCGGCCCTGGTCGGGAGCCCGGACATGCGGGGCGGTTACCTCAAGGGCGGCGGCGCGGCCGGGGACTGCGAGACCGGGCTCTACAATCTCAAGGAATTTTCGGGCCAGCGTAAGCCCAACGGTGTGGCCATTTCCCGCGAGCGCTTCGCCTATGAAAAAACCAGCGAATACAAAAAGAAAAAAGCTGCCGGAGCCAGTCCCTATCCGGCCAGGCTGCCCTGGTTTCCCTTTTCCGCCGGCGGCCTGTCCAACGAGGCCCTCATCGGCCTGGACACCGGCTACCCCTACAAGGCCCAGGTGCTTTTCACCTACCTCTACAACGGCGTTTATTCCGCGCCGGGGGGACTGCGGTTCAAGGAAACGCTCCTTGATCCGGGGCGCACGCCCCTGCACGTGTCCATCGACACGGCCATCAACGAGACCAACATTTACGCCGATTACATCGTGCCTGACCTGTGCTACCCCGAAGGCCACCATGGCTGGCTCACGCCCCATGCCCCGGCCCTGCGGTTCACGGCCGTGCGCACGCCCATGATGGAGCCGCTGACCGGCCGGACCGCCGACGGTCGGCCTTTTGGCACGGAAACCTTGCTTATTGATCTGGCCTTGCGCCTGGGCCTGCCCGGTTTTGGCGACGCCGCCATCCCCGGAGCCGACGGCGCGTCCCATCCCCTGCGCACGGCCGAGGACTTCTATCTGCGCGCCTTCGCCAACCTGGCCCACAACGCCAAGGGCAAGCCGGCCACCGACGCCGATGTGGCTTTTGTGGAGGACAACTATCCCATAGCCGCCCACAAAAGCCTGCTGCCGGGCGACCAGTGGCGGGCCGTGTGCCGCGTGTTGGCCCGGGGCGGGGTCTTTACGCCTTATGAGAACGTGTTCGAGGGAGAACGTTTCACGCGCGGCATCGAGCGCTACATGGTCTATAACGAGACCCTGGCCCGGACGAAGGATTCCATGACCGGCCGGCGGTTGCCGGGCTCGCCCGTCTGGATGCCGCCTCAAACCGGCGACGGCGCGGATCTGGCTGCAACCGACCGCGACTATCCGCTGGCCCTTGTCACCTACAAGCGCCATCTGCACACCCAGTCGCGCTCGCTGTGGTATTCCCGGGCCATGGCCATCGTGCCGGACAACGCTGTGGAAATGCATCCCGACGACGCGGCCGGGCTGGGTCTGGCCCAGGGCGACCGCATCCGCCTGTCCTCGGCCTCCAATCCCGACGGCGTGGCCGGGCGGCTGCACCTCACGCGTATGGTGCGTCCCGGCTGCGTGGCCGTGTCCTTTCATTTCGGCCACACCCAGTTCGGCGGCTCGGCCCTGGCCGTCAAGGACGCCGCCTCGGTTTTCCTCGGCGGAGCCGCCGTCGCCGACGGCGACCGACTCGTGCCCCGGGAAGCGTACCGGGCCGGCATCAATCCCAACGACGTGGCCCGGCTCGATCCGGCCCTGGGCAATACGCCGTTGACCGACGCCGTGGCCGGCATACCGGATTTCAGCAGCACTCGGGTGCGGGTGGCCAAGGTTTCGACTTAAGCGGAGGAAGCATCGAGGGGAGGAACAGGGAATGGGGCCGCGGCGCGGCCCCATTTGGCGTTGGGCGAGCTACTGGCGCAGCTTGTCGGCGGTGATCATGCGCACCAGGATGACGATGAGGCAGGCGGTGAACACCCCCAGTGACAGATAGCCGAAAAAGGCTTCCGAGGCGGCCAGCAGCCGCAGTTGGGGCGTGGGCATGCAATCGGCGCAGCCGGTGTTGGTGAACAGCGACACGCTGAAATACAGGCAATCGCGAAAGGATTCGGTCGGCTTGCCGTTGCACAGGATCTGAAAGGCCATGAAGGTGCGGGCGTAGCCGGCGATGACGCAGGCGGCGTAGACCGGCAGCGCCGCGGCCAGGATCACCAGGCTGCGGAAAAGCACCAGCGACAGCAGGATCAGGGTCGGGAAGGTGACGGAAAAGGCAAAGGCCAGAAAGATGATCTGGTCGGGAGTCGGGGCCTTGGCCTGGCTGATGTAGACCAGATAGCCCAGAAACGGCAGCGAGACCGCAAGGCCGATAAGGCCCAGGACGGAGCGCAGGCTCATGGCGTTGTTCCGAAACCGGCCGCGAGCCTCCCGAAGGGAGCCTGCGGCCGGATGTCGTGGCGGTGGACCGTGCTGGGGTTCATGCAGGGTTATGGCCTTGCAGCGTCAGGCAGCCAGGCCCTGGGGCCTAGGCCCGCACCATGAGGGCGTTGACCAGGCGCATGAGCAGATCCGGCCGGTTGTGCAGGTCGGAATTCTGCAGATACACGCGGCGCTGGTGGAAGCGGTCCTTGAGGGTTTCCAGGTAGCGGTCGCGGTTTTCCACCCGGGACGGGTCGTAGAGCGCGGCGTAGCCGGGCAGGAGCTTTTCCACGCTTTCGGCCTTGGGCAGCTGGGCGCCGGGCAGCAGATCCCAGTCTTCCCACTCCAGGCGCTCCAGCAGTAGGGCGGTCTGCAGCGTCAGCGAGCTTTGCAGCGGAATCTTTTGCAGCTCGCGGTCGGAGGTCTTCCAGAAGCCCACGGAATTGAACGTGTAGCCCACGGCCCCGGCCTCGAAGACCTTGACGAAGGCTTCCACGTCCTTCCACAGCTCATACACCCGGAAGGGGTTGGCGAAAGGCTCGAAGACGAGCTTTTTCAGCTCCTCCTCGCTGACGTTTTCCGCCAGATTGCGCCGGGTCATGAGCGAAGCGCCCATGGCCACGGCCAGGTGCTTGTCGCTGAAACGCACCACCGGCGGCAGGCAGGTGTCTTTCATGAGCCAGACCATGAGGTTGGGGAAGGAGCAGCGGTTGACGTAGGCCCCGAGCAGGTCGCGGTCAATGAGCGCCCGGCCGTTGGGGTTGCGCACGTCCTGGCCCAGCGGCAACACCTTGTCGCCGACCTCGGTCAAGCCCAGGTTCATGGTGGAGATCATGTAGCGCCAGTCGGGATGGCCCGTGGGGCGCGAATCGGTCTTGTCAAACAGGGTCGGCTCCCAGACGCGGCAGACCTTGTTTTCGCAGTCGATCTGGAAGGCGTCGTCGTGGAGCACCACCTTGGAAAACCCGGCCGGCAGGGTGCCGCCGTTGTCGTGGGAGTTGGTGTGCGACGACTTGCCCGTGCCGGACAGGCCGAAAAAGGCGATGGAGCGCTTGCCCATGTCCTTGACGTCGGCGCAACCGGAAAAATCGATTTCCTTGATGCCGCCGTGGCAGGCGGCCAGACCCAGGCGCATCCCCGAGGTCCAGGCCAGGGTCAGCGTGCCTTTCTTGCGCTCGCCGAAGTAGCGCATGCCGAGGTTGAAAATGACGTTGGCGTCTTCATCGACCAGGGCCAGCTGGGAACCGCCGGCATTGTGGTAGTACGGGTCGGTGGTGGCCCAGTGGTTGAAGCCGACCACCAGGATGTCGGGAATGGGCAGTTTGGGGCTTTTGGCGTAGGCCTCGGCCAGCTCTTCATAGGGCGTGAAATTGGCCAGCCAGTTGAAGATGTTGACCGCGTCGTCTTCGGTGCCGACGATGGTGGCCTTGATCATCAGATCCGTGTCGAGGCCAAGAATCGCTTCGGCTTTGATCAGCGGATAACGCTGCATGGCATAGACGGCTTCGCGCAGATCGGATTCGACCTTGCGCCGCTCCACGGCTTCCATGCGGGTGTAGAAGCGCCGGGCCAAGGCCGTGCGGCCGACGATGCGGCCGTGGCAGTTGTTGAGCACGGTTGCCCCTTCGGGCAGACCCAGGCGTTTGGCCGCCGGCGGATAGATGGGCAGATCGGTGTCCATGACGTCGTGCTGACGTTTGGCCAGCTCGTAGGCCTCGGCGGCCGTGACCTTGCGGACGCGCTTGTCCAGGCAAAGGGTCTGGGCGATGGTGCGCAACGGCGGCATTTTGGTCATGTCGTCGCGGTAGTAGTCGTGACTGGCGAGGCTTGCCATGAACCCTCCTGTGGGGCGGTGAAGTGACGTCAGTTTCTACGCGTTTGCCAGGGGCGGGTAAACCGTTTTCAGAGGAAGCTAGCCGCGTCGTCCCGGAGTGAAGCGTTTGGGATCAATGGCGTACTTTTTCACTTTGTAGTTGACCACGCGGTAACTCTCGCGCAGGTCCCGGGCAGCCTGATACATGTTGCCGCGCGCCTTCTTGAGGGCTTCGACAAGCAGTTCCTGCTCGAACTTGGCCACGGCCTCGCCAAAGGACAGCGAGGGTTCGGTGCCCGAGGATTCGCCGGTCTGCAAGGTGGGGGGCAGGTGATAGGTGCGCACCACGGCTTCGTCGCAAAGGGTCGCGGCGCGTTCCATGCAGTTGGCCAGCTCGCGGACGTTCCCCGGCCAGTGGTATTGGCTTAAGAGGTCGATGGCCGGCGTGGAAATGCGGCGCACGCTCTTGCCGGTGCGCTGGGAAAAGTCTTCCAGGAAATGTTCGGCCAGAGGCAGGATGTCGCCCATGCGGTCGCGCAACGGCGGCACGTAGAGCGGAAAAACGCCCAGGCCGTAGAAGAGGTCTTCGAGGAAGTCGCCCTGGGCCATGGCGTCTTCCAGGGAGGCGGTGCTGGCGGCCAGCACCCTGGCGTCCACGGCCACGGGCGTGTCGCTGCCGATGCGGGCCACGGCCCCTTCCTGGATGACCTGGAGCACCCGGGACTGGGCTTCCAGGGACAGTTCCTCGATGTCGTCGAGAAAGACCACGCCGCCCTGGGCCAGCTCGAAAAGTCCGCGTTTGGAGCGGGTGGCCTTGGAGCGCTCGCCCTTCTGGACGCCGAAAAGATGTTCCATGACCGTTTCGGGCGGCATTTCGCCGCAGCCCAGGCGCAGAAACGGCCGGTGGCGACGGTTGCCCTGGCTGTGGAGCCAACGGGCCAGGCACTCCTTGCCCGTGCCTTCCTCGCCGCGCAGGAAAACCGGATCGCCGGAATCGGCGGCCTGGGAAATCTGGCGCAGGACCAGGCGGATGCTCTTGGACACGGCCACGGGCTGCACCGGGGCCGCCTCGGGCGCGGGCTCCTCGGCGGAGACGACGGCCGGTTGGGCGGCAGCGGACCGGCGCGACAAATCAAGCTCGTCCCGCAGGCGCAGGGCGGCGTTGCCGAGGATGCCGCCGACCACGGCCAGAAATTCACGGTGGGCCTCCAGAAAAACCATGGGGGCCTTGGGCAGGTCGACGCTGAGCGCTCCGATGACGTCCGACGGGCCTACCGGGGCGAAGCCCTCCACATGGCCGTCGGGCATGGGCACGGTGACGGGCACGCAGATGTGGGACAGGGTGGAGAGTTCTTCGGGCGGGCGGCCGATGAAGTCGGGATGGTCCTTGACGTCCTGGAGGATGAGCGAGCGGCGCGACCCGATGACCTGGCCCATGGTGATGGGGGCCGGGCCGTAGAGGTGATCCAGGCCTTGCTGGCGGCCGTGGGACAGCACGATGCGCGCCCCTGACTGGGGCAGGTCGTGGAGCTCCAGGCAGGCCCGGCGGTAGCCCAGGGCCTCGACCAGCACGGCCAGAGCGTTTTCCAGGCCGCGCCGCACCGCCCGGCCAGGGCCGGTGAGCGCCACGATGCGCGACAGCGCGCCGTAAAACGCCGGTCCGGCCCCGTCGAAAGACGTCAAGGAGTCGATCACGCCGCCTGGCCTGCCTTGGCGGCCTCGGCCCCCAGGGCCAGGGCCTTGAGGTTCACGTCCACCAGCTTGGGTTTCAGGTACTTCTCGATGGAGCGGGTCAGCTCGGCCAGGCTAAACGGCAGCGCGCCGCAGGCCGCCGCCGCGCCCAAAAGCACGGTGTTGGCGGCCTTGGCCGTGCCGGCCTGTTCGGCCAGGCTGATGCAGGGAATAAGGACCACCTGGGCGGCAAAGCCCTTGGCCGTTTCTAGCACGGCCTCCAGGGGCGGATAGCATTCCCGGCCCAGGCACACGCCCACGGGCTGCAGGGCTTCGCTGTTGCCGACGACAAAGCCGCCGCGCCGCAGCATCGGCAGGGCGCGCAAGGTTTCGAGCAGTTCGAAGCCCAGGATCACGTCGGCCTCGCCCGGAGCGATGATGGCGCTTTTGTAGCCGCCGACCAGCAGGGTGGATTCGACCACGCCGCCGCGCTGGGCCATGCCGTGGATCTCGCCCGAGGTGACGGGCAGACCGGCGTCCAGGGCGGTGCGGGCAAGAAGGGTGGTGGCGGTCAGGGTGCCCTGGCCGCCGACGCCGGTGAAAAAGATGCGGGCGCGGGTCATTTCGGCTCCTTCTTGCCGGGCTTGAGGTCCGGTGAGAGCTGGACGCAGAACATGCAGCCGTCGCACTGTTCGGCGTTGATGGTAAACTGGCCGTCCACCATGGCAAAGGCCGGACAGGCCAGATTGTCGCGCACGGTCAGGCAGGCGGCGGGATCGCCGGCCACTCGGGCGGGCAAGGTCTTTTTGGCCTGTCCCACGCGCCGGGCGTGGATGGGGCAGGGGTATTCGGCCACCAGCACGCGCGGGCCGGTCTGCTTGGAAAGCTCGGTCAGGGCGGCCAGGGTCGCTTTGTGGTTGAGCGGATTGACCTTGACCGGCTCCACGCCGCAGGCCCGGATGAGGGCCATGAGGTCCACCGGGTTGGGGTTTTCGCCGAAGATGGTGGTGTCCACGCCCGGGTTGGGCTGATGGCCGGTCATGGCCGTGGTCCGGTTGTCGAGGATGACGATGAGCACGTCGTGGTTGTAGGCCACGGCGTCGATGAGTCCGGTGATGCCGGAGTGGAAAAAGGTCGAGTCGCCGATAAAGGCCACCACGGGCTTGCCCGAGGCCCGGGCGAATCCGGCTCCGGCGGAGATGGACGAGCCCATGCACAGGAGGAAATCGGCGGCCCTGAAAGGCGGCAAAAAGCCCAGGGTGTAGCAGCCGATGTCCGAGGAGTAGACGGCGCCCTCGCCGTAGACCTCGCGCACGGCGTAGTAGGCGGCCCGGTGGGGGCAGCCGGCGCAGAGGTTGGGCGGACGCCGGGGCAGGTCGCCCGGTACGGTCAGCGCCTCGACCACGGCGGCTTGTTGGCCCATGAAGGCCCGCACGGCCTGGCGGACGTTGGCCGTGGAGAATTCGCCCAGGCGGGGCAGATGTTCGCTTTTGCCGAGGATTTCGATCACGATGCCGCGCGCCTGGGCCAGAGCCCGGATCTCGGTTTCGAGCACCGGTTCGAGTTCCTCGACGATGAGCACCTTTTTGCAGGCGGCCAGGAAGGCGGCGATGCGGTTTTCCGGCAGGGGATAGGTCATGCCCAGTTCGAGCAGGCGGACCTTGCCGGTCAGGCCGGCCTCTTCCAGGACGTCGGACAGGTAGTTGCGCGACACGCCCGAGCTGATAAAGCCCAGTTCGCCCGCGCCGGATTCGACGTTATAGGGCGAGGCGTCGGCCTCGGCGACCAGGCCGTCGAGGATGGCCCGCAGGCGCTTATGCATGACCCGGGCCGAGGCCGGCAGGGGCACGTACTTGGCCGGGTTCTTGACGAAGGGCTTTTCATACGGGACGGCCGGCAAGTCGCCGGTGACCACCGGGCCGCGCACATGGTTGACCCGGGTGGTGGTGCGCAGCAGCACCGGCGTTTCAAGCTGGCGTGAAAGGAGCAGGGCGTCGCGGGCCATGTCCTTGCATTCCTGGGCCGTGGCCGGCTCGAAGCAGGGCAGGCCGCCCAGGCGGGCGTAGATGCGGTTGTCCTGCTCGTTTTGCGAGGAATGGCAGCCCGGATCGTCGGCGGACAGGAGCACCAGCCCGCCTGGAGCCGAGACGTAGGCCAGGGTCATGAGCGGATCGGCGGCCACGTTGACGCCGACGTGCTTCATGGTGCACAGGCTCGGCAAACCGGCCAGGGTCGCGCCGCCGGCCACTTCCAGGGCCACTTTCTCGTTGACGGAATATTCAAAGTAATAGGGCGCGCCCTGGCTTAGGCGGAAAAAGGTGTCCGGCGCCTCGGACGAGGGCGTGCCCGGGTAGCAGGTCACAAAACGCACGCCGCCTTCCAGGGTTCCCCGGACGATGGCTTCGTTGCCGAGCAGCAGCAGGGTGTCGCCGCCTTCGGTCTTGAGAAGTTCCTTGCCCACGCGTCAATCCTCCACACATGAAAGGGACGCCGCCGCCGGCGTCCGCGCTCCCCGTCGGCGGGGAGAGGCAAAGCGTTTCGGTCGCGGCTGTGGTCGCCGCGTTCGGACTATCCGTTGGTCTTGGCCGCGCCGGCGGTCTTGCCCTTGAGGTCGGCGATGCGGGCGTCGATGAAGCTGGCGTTTTGCACGTTGCCGTCGGCCTTCATGCGCTCATAGGCGGCCAGGGCCTTTTGCCACTGGCCGGCGGC
>JAEZEM010000173.1 GCA_023417745.1 Pseudomonadota bacterium | reverse complement strand
TGGTCATCATCTTCCGTCCCTCGGGCCTGCTCGGCCGGGCCGTGACGGATAAAGCCTAGCAACCGGCGGCCGTCGCCGGCCGCCTCGAACCGACTGGAACACACATGCGCGGCGCGGCACATTCACTCAAATACCTGCTCCTGGCGGCGGCCCTGGCCTATCCGCTGATGCCCTTTCGGGACGTCTACGTCCTGCACGTCCTGGTCCTCATCATGGTCTACATGGTGTTGGCCATGGGACTCAATATCCTGCCCGGCTTTTGCGGCCTGCTCGACCTCGGGTTCGTGGGCTTTTACGGCATCGGGGCTTACACGGCCGGGCTCCTCACCATCCACTACAACATGTCGTTTTGGCTGATCGTCCCCTTGGCGGTCTTAAACGGCGCGCTCTTTGGCGTGTTCCTCGGCGCGCCGACCTTGCGGCTGGTGGGCGATTATTTTGCCATCGTCACCTTCGGGTTTTCCGAACTCGTGGTGCTTTTCCTCACCAACGAGATCTGGCTGACCCGGGGACCGCTTGGCATTCCCGGCATCGCCCCCGTTTCCATCGACGTCACCTGGCTGGCGACGCTGCTTGGCCTGGACGAACGCTGGCGCTACGCCTTTCGCGGCGAAGTTCCGTACTACTATCTGGCCATGGTCATGGTGGCGCTCGTTTTCCTGGTCATGACCCGGGTGGAGGATTCGCGCCTGGGCCGGGCCTGGCTGGCCATCCGCGAGGACCCCATGGCCGCCGCCTCCTGCGGGGTCAACCTTTTCGCCTACAAGGTCATCGCCTTTGCCGTCTCCACCGGCATCGGGGCTTTGGCCGGCGCGTTTCTGGCCCGCTGGACCCTTTTTATTTCGCCGGACATGTTCAAGTTCTGGGAATCTTTCCTGGTCCTGTGCATGGTTGTGCTGGGCGGTCTTGGCAACATCCGGGGGGCGCTTGTCGGTTCGGCCATCCTTATTGCCCTGGGCGAAGTGCTGCGGGTGGCTTTGCCTAAGCTCGGGCTGCCGGCCGAGACCCGGTTTCTGGCCTACGGCCTCATCATGGTGGTCATCATGCGTTTCCGCCCCCACGGCCTTTTCACCCAGGTGGCGGAATCGACCATGCAAAGCAGTCTGATAAAGGACTTGCGCGCCAGGATCGCGGCGCGCCGGACGGCGTAATATGGATGCGATACTTACCGTAGACGGAGTCAGCAAACGCTTCGGGGGCCTTATGGCCCTAAGCGACGTCTCGTTTGCCGTGGAGCGCGGAGCCATCACCGGCCTTATTGGCCCCAACGGCGCGGGCAAGACCACGATGTTCAACTGCGTGGCCGGCATTTATACCCCCACCGACGGCCGCATTCTCTTTGCCGGCGGAGAAGGGGAGCCGTTAAACGTCGCCGGCCGCAAGCCCGAACGCATGACCGCCCTGGGCGTGGCCCGGACCTTTCAAAACATCCGGCTTTTTTCGGCGCTGACGGTGCTCGACAACGTGCGCATCGCCCGCCACTGCCGCACCTCGGCCAACTTCTGCGGCTCGGTGCTGCGCACCCGCTCCCAGCGGGCCGAGGAACGGGCCATCATCGACGCGGCCATGGAAAACCTTGATTTCGTGGGGCTTGGCGAAACGGCTCTGTCTCCGGCGGCCAGCCTCTCTTACGGCGACCAGCGCCGGCTGGAGATCGCCCGGGCCCTGGCCACCGACCCCAAGCTCATCCTCCTCGACGAACCGGCCGCCGGCATGAACCCCAGGGAAACCGAGGCCCTGGTCGACCTCATCCACGCCATCCTGGACCGAGGCGTTTCCGTTGTGCTCATCGAGCACGACATGAAGCTCGTCATGCGCATCTGCAAGCGCCTGGTGGTCCTGGACCACGGCGTCAAGATCGCCGACGGCTCGCCCCAGGAAGTGCGGGCCAACCCCGACGTCATCGAAGCCTACCTCGGCAAAGGGGCGGCCCATGCTTGAACTGACCGCCATTGAAACGTTTTACGGCAATATCCAGGCCCTTAAGGGCGTTTCCCTCAAGGTCGCCCAGGGCGAGATCGTCACGCTCATTGGTGCCAACGGCGCGGGCAAGTCCACCACGCTCATGAGCATCTCCGGCGTGGTCCATCCCCGCAAGGGCTCCATCACGTTCCTGGGCGAGGACATCACCGCCAGCAGCACCGAGCGCATCGTCTCCATGGGCATCACCCAAGTGCCCGAAGGGCGCATGATCTTCCCGCGCCTGACCGTGCGGGAAAATCTGCTCATGGGCGCCTATCTGCGCAAGGACAAGGCCGGCATCCGCGAAGACGAGGACCACGCCTATGCGCTGTTCCCGGTGCTGCGCGAACGCCGTTCCCAGATGGGCGGCACGCTGTCCGGCGGCGAACAGCAGATGCTGGCCATCGGCCGGGCGCTCATGGCCCGGCCCAAGCTTTTGCTGCTCGACGAGCCGTCCCTGGGCCTTGCGCCGCTGGTGGTGGAAAACATTTTCGAGATCATTGTCCAAATCAACAAAGATGGCGTAACGGTCATGCTGGTGGAGCAAAACGCCCAAATGGCGCTCCAGATTGCCCATCGGGGCTATGTCCTGGAAACTGGCCATGTCACCCTGGAAGGGCCGGGCAAGGAGCTCCTGAGCAATCCCAAGGTGCGTTCCGCTTATCTCGGCCTGGACTAGGCCGCCCATATAACCCGGAGTTTGCGATATGGAAAAAGTCATCGATTTCGGCCTTACCTTCGACGACGTCCTGCTTGTTCCCGATTACTCGGAAGTCACGCCCGACCAGGCCGACGTGTCTTCCTGGCTCACCCCGGACATCAAGCTCAACATTCCCCTGGTCAGCGCCGCCATGGATACCGTCACCGAATCGCGCATGGCCATCCAACTGGCCAGAAGCGGCGGCGTGGGCGTCGTGCATAAAAACATGACCATCGCCGAGCAGCGTCTGGAAGTGGAAAAGGTCAAGAAGTCGGAATCGGGCATGATCATCTCGCCCATCACCGTGCCCCCGACCATGACCGTGGAACAGGCGCTGACCGTCATGAGCGAATACAGCATTTCCGGCCTGCCCGTGGTCGACGGCGACACCCTGGTCGGCATCGTCACCAACCGCGACGTGCGCTTTGTCAAGGACTCGGTCACCACCGTTGGCCAGGTCATGACCAGCGAAAGCCTCGTCACCGTGCCCGTCGGCACCACCCTGGAGGAGGCCAAGCACCACCTCCACGCCAACCGCATCGAAAAGCTCCTGGTCGTCGACGACAACAACAAGCTGCGCGGGCTTATCACCATCAAGGACATCGAGAAGATCCGCAAATACCCCAATTCCTGCAAGGACAGCCTGGGCCGATTGCGCGTGGGCGCGGCCATCGGCGTGGGCGGCGACCGGGGCGAGCGCGTCCAGGCCCTGCTCGACGCCGGCGCGGACTTCCTGGTCCTTGATTCCGCCCACGGCCACTCCAAGAACATCCTGGACTCCATCCGGGCCATCAAGGCCGAGCACCCCAATTGCCAACTCGTGGCCGGCAACATCGGCACCTACGAGGGAGCCAAGGCGCTGATCGCCGCCGGGGCCGACGCCGTCAAGGTCGGCATCGGGCCGGGCTCCATCTGCACCACCCGCGTGGTGGCCGGCGTGGGCGTTCCCCAGGTCACGGCCATCATGGAAGCCTCCCGGGCCTGCCGCGAAGCCGGCAAACGCATCATCGCCGACGGCGGCGTCAAGTTTTCGGGCGACATCGTCAAAGCCATCGCCGCCGGCGGCGACACGGTCATGATGGGCGGCCTTTTTGCCGGCACCGAGGAAAGCCCGGGCGAAACCGTGCTCTACCAGGGCCGCACCTACAAGATCTACCGCGGCATGGGCTCCATCGACGCCATGCGCGAAGGCAGCTCCGACCGTTACTTCCAGGAAAAGACGAAAAAACTCGTGCCCGAGGGCATTGTCGGCCGGGTGCCGTTCAAGGGTCCGGTCACCGAAAGCATCTACCAGCTTGTGGGCGGCCTGCGCTCCGGCATGGGCTACTGCGGCTGCAACACCATCGAGGAGCTGCAGCAAAAAGCCCGGTTCGTGCGCATCTCGCCGGCGGGGCTGCGCGAAAGCCACGTCCACGACGTCATCATCACCAAGGAAGCCCCCAACTACCGCGTGGAGACCTACTAGCATGAGCCAGCCCGACAAGGTTCTCATCCTCGACTTCGGCTCTCAGTACACCCAGCTCATCGCCCGCCGCGTGCGCGAAGCCGGGGTGTATTCCGAAATCCATCCCTGCACCGTCACGGCCAAGGAAGTGGCGGCCATGGCCCCCAAGGCCGTCATCCTGTCCGGCGGCCCTTCGAGCGTCGCCGACGCCGACGCGCCGCCCTTTGATCCGGCCGTGTTCGATCTGGGCCTGCCCATGCTGTGCATCTGCTACGGCATGCAGCTCTTGGCCCACCACCTGCCTGGCGGCAAAGTGGCCGCCTCCACCGACCGCGAGTATGGCCGGGCCGATTTGCAGCTCCTGACCGAGACGCCCCTTTTTGCCGGCCTGCCGCAAAAAGACGGACACATCGTCTGGATGTCCCACGGCGACAAGGTCATGGCCGCGCCGGACGGCTTCGTGGTGGCCGCGCGCACCAAAAACGTGGACATCGCCGCTCTGGCCAACGCCTCCCGGCGCATCTACGCCTTGCAGTTCCACCCCGAGGTGGCCCACACCGAGGACGGCGAACGCATTCTCCACAACTTCCTGTTTGACGTCGCCGGCCTGACCTCGGGCTGGACCATGTCGAGCTTCCTCGAAACCGAGCTGACTTCGCTTAAAGAAAAGGTCGGCGACGACGAAGTGGTCTGCGCCCTGTCCGGGGGCGTGGATTCCACCGTCGTGGCCGTCATGCTCCACAAGGCCATCGGCAAGAAGCTCCACTGCATCTTCGTCGACAACGGTTTGCTGCGCATGGGCGAGGGCGAGGAAGTGGCCGCCTATCTGCGCGAGCACTTCGACCTCAACCTGCACTACGTCGACGCGGCCAGACTCTTTCTCGACAAGCTGGCCGGCGTGACCGACCCTGAGGAAAAGCGCAAGATCATCGGCAAGACCTTCATCGAGGTCTTCGAGGTCGAGGCGGCCAAGCTGCCCAAGGTCAAGTACCTGGCCCAGGGCACGCTGTATCCCGACGTCATCGAGTCCGTGTCTTTCAAGGGACCCTCGGCGGTCATCAAGAGCCACCACAACGTGGGCGGGCTGCCTGAGGTCATGAAGCTGGCGCTCATTGAACCGTTGCGCGAGCTTTTCAAGGACGAGGTGCGCAAGGTGGCCGTGGAGCTCGGGATGCCCGACTTCATCATCTGGCGCCATCCTTTCCCCGGACCGGGCTTGGCCATCCGCATCATCGGCGAGGTGACCGAGGAACGGCTTGAGATTTTGCGGCGAACGGATAAGATCGTGCAGAGCGAGCTTGTCGCCTCGGGCTGGTACCGCAAGGTCTGGCAGG
>JAEZEM010000131.1 GCA_023417745.1 Pseudomonadota bacterium | reverse complement strand
AGGGCGAGGCCACGCCGGACTGGCGCAGGTAGGGCCGGATGAGCCGCTGCCAGACGTCCGGCCAGCGGGCTTTGAAAGCCAGGGACAGCGAGGCGCGCCGCGGCAGTCCGGCCAGCCAGCCGGCCAGCTCCCGGCGGTCGATGCCCGACAGGTCGCCAAAAAGCTCCTGGCCCGAGACAAAGGCCCAAAAGGCCAGGCTGTCCGGGGGATAGTCGAGAAAGGCCAGCATGGCGGCCAGTTGCCCGATGAGCGGATGGTCGGCCAGGCGCAGGCTGTTTTCGGTCACCACCTCGATGCCGGCCGCCACCAGCCAGGCGGCGCAGCGCGCGGCCTGCGGGTTGGTGCGGGTGAGCACGGCCACCCCGCCCGGGCCGTGGCGGGGAATGAGCTCCGCCTTGAGCAGGGTCAGCAGCGCCCCCCGGGCCGCGTCGTGGTAGGCGTCGGGATCTTCGGCGTTAAAGGCCGTGATGCGCACGTGTCCCTGGGGACCTCGGTAGTCCGGCCGCACCTCTTGGGCCGCGCCGGAAAAGGCCCGGGCGATGGCGGCGGCCAGCTCCGGGGCGGCGGCGGCCAGACCTTCGCCAAGCAGGGCCTGGGCCGTTTGCCCGGCCACGTCCGGGTCGCTTAACTGCCCGAAAAACCGGTTGTTGGCCCCGACAATGGCCGGGGCGCTGCGCCAGTTGTGGGGCAGGGCGTCAAAGGTCGGTTCGGCGACAAGGGTCAACTCGGGATCGGCCGGGGCTTCGTCGAAAAGGGCGGCGTCGCCGCCGCGCCAGCCGTAGATGGCCTGCTTGACGTCGCCGACGAGATAGAGGCTGCCGCCGCGCGACAGGCTCTCCAGGGCCAAAAGCCGCAGCACCTCCCATTGGCTGCGGGCCGTGTCCTGGAATTCGTCCACCAAAATATGGGCCAGCCCCGACCCCATGCGGCACCAGGCGTCGGGCACGCCGTCCTCGCCGGCCAGGCGCGTCGCCACAAGCCGTCCCCACTGGGACTGGGGCAGCATCCGCATCCGGGCCAGATAGGCCGGGAAATCGGCCGCCAGCCGCCGGGCCAGGGCCAGAAACGGAGCCAGCCGGCAGGCGGCCAGCAGCACCGGCCCCTGGCGGCGGCAGACGTCGTGGCTGGCGGTCATGGCGGCGTGGAGCCGGTCCAGGGCCGGGGTGACCTTGTCGCGGGAGGCTTTGTTCAGGCACTCGGCCAGGGACGCCTTGGCGGCAAAGGTCGAGGAGGGCAGGGCGGCGGCGTTGTCGCAGTCCCGGCATTTGCGCAGAAAGGTCAGGAAATGGGCGTTGCCGGACAGTTTTTCGGCCTCGATGGCCCGCAGCAGGGCGTCGGCGGCGTTCTGGAGTTCCCCCAGCCGCCGGGCCAGGCCCAGGCGCAGGGCCTCGGGAGCGGCGTCGCCGCAGTCCGGGTCGGCCAGGAGCCGACCGGTCACGCTCAGGAGCTGGTCGCGAAAGCTTGCGGTCGGCAGGAAATTCTTGGTGTGGTCAATAAGCGCCCCGGCCGCCTCGGAAAACTGGCGGGCCAGGGTTGGATCGGCCGGCAGGCCGGCGCACAGGCGTTCGTAGAGGTCGTCCAAGATGGCCCGGTCGTCGAAGGACGGCTCGAAATCCGGGCGCAGTCCCAGTTCCAGGGCAAAGACCCGGGCCAGCAGATAGAGCAGGCTGTCGATGGTGCGGATGCCCAGGCGCTGGGCATGGACGAGCAACGATTCCAGCTCGCGCCGGGCCGTGGCCCGCTGGCCGGGCTGGGCCGGGTTGGGATCAAGGGCCAGGCGCTTGAGCGCCTCGATGACCCGGTCGCGCATCTCGGCGGCGGCCTTGTTGGTAAAGGTCACGGCCAGGATGTCGGGCACGGCGTAGGCCCCGTCGCCCGTGTCGCCGCAGGCGCGCGGCAGGTCGTGGCTGGCGCCGAGGACGAGATCGATAAAACGCCCGGTCAGGGCGTGGGTTTTGCCCGAACCGGCCGAGGCCTTGACCTGGATGAGCATGATGAGCGGCTCCTTGGGGATGCTGCCCGGAGGGTAGCCGCAACCCGACCAAGGCGCAACGGCGGACCGGAGGAGCCGTGGGGCCGTCCTTGCCGGCCGGCCCGGCCCCGGGCATGATGGGGCCATGACAAACGATACGACGACAACGTGGACGATTCCGCCCCAGGCCGACGGCTGGCGGTTGGACAAGGCGCTTGGGCTCTTGCTGCCCGAGGTGGGGCTTCGGGGCCGGCGGCGGCTGATCGAATCCGGCGAGGCGACGGTGGGCAGTCGGGCGCGGGCCGCCGGCTACCGGGTCCGGGCCGGCCAGACCGTGGCCATCGTCCCGGCCGACCTGGAGCGCCGGTTCGGTCCGGCCGACCTGCCGGTGGTGCTGACCGCCGAGGACTATGTCCTTTTGAACAAACCGGCCGGCCTGCACAGCGCCGCCCTGGCCCAGGGCGGCGGCGAGAGCGTGGAAGCCCTTTTGCCGGAGGTGTTCCCGGGCCGGCCCTCCTTTTTGCTCTCACGCCTGGACCGCCTGACCACGGGACTGTTGCCGGCGGCGTTTTCGCCAGAGGCGGCGGCGGCCTACCGGGACATGGAGGAATCGGGCGAAGTGGACAAGACCTACCTGGCCGTGGGGCATGGCGAACCCGCCTCGACGTATTTTCGGTGCGACGGCGAGCTGGACGCGGCGGACCGCAAAAAAACCCGGGTGTTGGATCGGTCCACCATCGATTCCCTGCGCATGACCGAGATCGAGGCGTTGGAGACGCGAGGGGGGCTCACCCTTTTTCGCTGCACCATCAAAAAAGGCGCGCGCCACCAGATACGCACCCATTTGGCCTGGGCCGGCCATCCGCTGGTGGGCGATCCGCTGTACGGCCAGGGGGAAGGGGAGCGGCTTTTTTTGCATTGCGCCGGCATCGACTGTCCGGCCTTTGCGGCGGTCTGCGACGCGCCGTGGAATCTTGGGGAGGCGGTGGAGAGCGTTTCTGCGGAAGCCGTTTCGGAATGAAACCGTGTTTTCGATAGCGCGTTGGCCAAAACCGGTTTGGCCGGCTTGAGGAGAAGCGGCTCAGTCGGTTTCGGTGGCCAGGGAGTCGAGCAGGCCTTCGATGATTTCGTAGCGCTGGATCAAATACGTGCCGGAGGCCACACGCCGCTTGAGGTCGGCGATACGGCGGGCGCGTTCGGCCGGTTCTTCCTGATGGCCGCTGGCCACGCCTCGGGCGCGGTGGTGCTTTGCTGCTGCATTCATGGCGGACTTCCTTGTCGCTGTTTTCTCCCGGTCCCTTTGGGAGACATCCGTCGTCGCCGCTCTTATCGGCGGCCTTGACGGGAGTCTTTAGCAGGACAGAAAAAAAAGCGGTCAGAGGCTGTAACCGGAAAAAAAGCTTGCGGGCCGGGTTGGGCTTGTTTATAAAACGCAACATGACGCAACGAGACCAGGACCCCGGCGTTCCGGGCGGCTTTGAAGGGTTTTTCGAGCGGGCGGCCAAAGCGGCGGAGCTTGTCTCCCAGGCCGAGCTCGCGGCCCTTTTGGGCGTCCACCGTTCGGCCGTGACCCAGGCCAAACGCAAGGACGCCGTGCCCAAAGCCTGGGTGCTCACCGTGTCGCGCCGCACCGGGGCCGACCCGGACTGGCTGGAGTTCGGCCGACGGCGGGGCGGCGCGGGCCGGGGAGAAGGCCGGGGCGGCGCGGCCGACGACGGGGCTGCCGCGGCAGCGGAGATTTTTGCCGCCGTGCCCAAGGTGCGGGCCAGATTGTCGGCCGGCGGCGGGTCGTTTGAGACCGGCGGCGAGGTGGAGCGCGTCTATCCGTTTCGCCAGGACTGGTTGCGGGCCAAGGGGCAGCCGTCGCGCATGGTGCTCATGGATGTGGTGGGCAACAGCATGGAGCCCGAGATTCGCCACGGCGACATGGTGCTGATTGACCAGGGCCAGACGGCGGTGGTGGCCCATGGCGTCTACGCCGTGGGGCTGGAGGACACGGTGCTGGTCAAGCGGGTGGAGAAGCGGCCCGGCCAGCTGGTGCTGTTAAGCGACAACCGGGACTATGCGCCCATCGTGCTGGCCGGGGACGAGCTCGACGCCTTGCGGGTCATTGGCCGGGTGTTGTGGGTGGGTCGGGAACTGTAATTTTTTTTCATCAGCGTGTTTATATTTATATACTTCGTTGCGCAGGCCGCGCAACAAGGAGGCGGATCATGCAACGTCGTTACTGCCGCTGCGGCAAGTCCATCCTGGTGGAATACCGGCCTTGCGGCCCGACCTGGCGGGCGGTGTTTTTCCGGCCGCGCCTGCTGTTCCGTGCGCGGGTGCAGCGCTGCCCCTGCTGCGGCGCGGCCCTGGACATTGACAGCCTGTCCTGACGCCGACCGGACCGGTCGATAACCTGCCGGGGCAGGCGGCGGCCATGTCGGCGCGGCCGCATGGTGGGTTTGCCGGGGCTGGGCGCGGACGTCGCAACGAGAATTTCCGGAGCCGGGCGGCCCGATCCCCAATCCGCCGCCCGCTCCGGCCGGCCCGGGACGCCGGTCGCCGAGCGCCCCCGCATCGGCCTCCCCCAAGCCTGGCCGTGGGGTCCGTTCCCCCAGGCGGCCGGCCGACCCGGGCCAATCGTGGACGCCGTGTGGTCATGCCTGCGGCGTCCACGATTTCTAACCGCCGCATATCGTTGAAGCCGGGCTTTCCTCCGCGACAAATCGGGAGTATGTGAACCAGACGCGACGTGACCGGAGGCAAGGGGATGGGGAAGTGGACGTTGGCCGCGCTTTTTGCCGCAACCGTTTGCGGCATTTCCTCCATCTACCTGCCCCAGCCCTTGCTGCCCATCCTGGCGCAGGCCTATGGCGCGTCCCAGGCCACGGCCTCCCTGGCCGTCACCGCCACGATGTTGCCGCTGGGGCTTGCGCCCCTGGTCTACGGGTTTTTCCTCGACGCCGTGCCGGCCCGGCCGCTCATTGCCCTGTCCCTGGGACTTCTCGGGGTGACTACGGCGGCCTTGCCTTTTTGCGCCAATTTCGAGGCGTTTTTGGCCTTGCGGGTGGTGCAGGGCCTGGTGGTTCCCTGCCTGCTCACGGCGCTGATGACCTATCTGGCCACCTCCGTGCCCCCGGCCGCGGTGCGCCGGGTCATGGCCGCCTACATCGCCGTCACCGTGCTCGGCGGTTTTGCCGGGCGGTTTTTTTCCGGCCTCAGCGCCCATCTGTTCGGCTGGCGCTTCCCCTTCTACTGTCTGGGGGCGACCCTCGTCGCCTGCTGTCTGGCCTGCCTGGCCTTGCCGCCGGACGGACGTTCGGCCTTTTTGCCCATACGCCTGCGCGACGCGCCGCAAGTGCTGGCCAAGCCGGGATTTCTGATCACCTACCTGATCGTGGCCCTGCTCTTTTTCGTGTTCTCCGGGATGCTCAACCTGCTGCCCTTTCGGCTGGGCGAGCTTGACGGCGGCTACTCCCCCCTACGGGCCGGGGCCATGTACTGCGGCTATCTCATGGGCATCGTCACCTGCCTGACCTCTCACCGGGTTTCCGGCCGCCTGGGCGGGCCGGCCGGGGCCATGGCCATGGGCGCGGCCGTGGTCATCGGCGCGGCCGGGCTGTTTGCCGTGCCGGCGGCCTGGGCGGTGTTCGTCAGCGTTTTCGTCTTGTGCACGGGCATGTTCATGGCCCATTCCGTGGC
>JAEZEM010000123.1 GCA_023417745.1 Pseudomonadota bacterium | reverse complement strand
CGGGAAAAAGCCCCTTCCTATCTTGTGCAGTATCAGGGAACACTCTATTACGCCGACGAGGTCGGGCGCATCATCGACAAGGTCGAGCCCGGGCAGTTCGTGTCCCTGCCCCAGATCGAGGTCGAGGCCGGGATGGAAAAGCATCTGCCCATTCTGGCCGATCTGCGCCGGGCCGTGGCCGAACATCAGGTTCCCTTCGATTTCGGACAGATCGCCTGGCTGCGCCTGAGTTGGGGCCGTGGGCTGGAAATCCGGCTCATGGAACCGGGCATTGTCTTGTGCCTGGGTTCCCAGAACTGGCGGCGCAACCTGTCGCGGATGAACATGGTTTGGATGGACTTGCGCCGACGCGGCGAGCTTGACAAAGTGGGGCTCATCACCGCCGAGGGCGACAAAGTTTGGGTCGAGAAGCGGGGCGCGGGGGACGCGCCGCAAAGCTCGTAGGCTGGATTGTAAACTACAAGGAATCAAAAGGGGTTAAGACCCTTTTGCAGGAAAATGGGAAGCGCCGGGCCGCGCCGCGTGTTTCCAGGGTTGGCGGGACGCCTGTGGGAGGCGTGACAAAAAACCTGGGACGCGCCATTTTACCAATGAAATTCGCGCGGGTTTGACGTACAACCCGCCTGTGGGCGCGGCCAACCCCACGACGCCGAAACGTTCAGGGAGCGGATTCGTATGGCCAGGTCGGAACTTATCGTCGGTCTCGATATCGGCACCACCAAGATTTGCGTGGTCGTCGGCGAACTTTCGCCCGAGGGCGTGGACGTGGTGGGCATTGGCACCAGCCCCTCCACGGGCCTGCGCAAGGGCGTGGTCGTCAATATCGAACAGACCGTGCAATCGATCAAAAAAGCGCTGGAAGAAGCCGAACTCATGGCCGGGTGCGAAATTCGCTCGGTCTATGCCGGCATCGCCGGCAGCCACATCAAGGGCTTCAACAGCCACGGGGTCATCGCCGTCAAGGGCGGCGAGGTCGGCCCCCGGGACATTGAGCGGGTCATTGACGCGGCCAAGGCCGTAGCCATTCCGCTGGACCGGGAGGTCATCCACATCCTGCCCCAGGAATTTATCGTCGATGACCAGCGCGGCATCGCCGACCCCCTGGGCATGGCCGGGGTGCGTCTGGAAGTGCGCGTGCACATCGTCACCGGAGCCGTCACCAGCGCCCAGAACATCATCCGCTCCTGTCACCGGGCCGGGCTCGACGTTTCCGACATTGTTCTGGAATCCTTGGCTTCGTCCAAGGCCGTGCTGACCGGGGAAGAACGCGAAATCGGCGTGGCCCTGGTGGACCTCGGGGGAGGGACCACCGACCTGGCCATTTTCGCCAACGACTCCATCAAGCACACCGCCGTGCTCGCCCTTGGCGGCACCAACCTCACCAACGACATCGCCTTCGGGTTGCGCACCCCCATGGCCTCGGCCGAAAAGATCAAGATCAAGTACGGCTGCGCCCTGGCGGAAATGGTCCCGAAGGACGAAGTCATTGAGGTGATGAGCGTGGGCGGGCGCGAGCCGCGCCGCCTGTCGCGTCAGGTGCTGGCCGAGATCTGCGAGCCGCGCGTGGAGGAAATGCTGGCCCTGGTTGATCAGGAACTCATCCGCTCCGGCATGAAGAACCAGATCGGGGCGGGCGTGGTGCTCACTGGCGGCACCGCGCTCATTGAGGGCATCCAGGAACTGGGCGAGCAGATTTTCAACCTGCCCACGCGCATCGGCTATCCCGACAAGGTCGGAGGCCTCAAAGACGTGGTCAACAGCCCCATGTACGCCACCGCCGTGGGGCTTCTCATGTACGGCGCGGAAAAGGAAGGCGTGGAACAGCGCTTCCGCATCCGGGATGAGAACGTGTTCAACCGCATTCTGGGGAGGATGCGGAAATGGTTCGTGGACGTGAAATAACGCCCACGTAAGTTGTCGTTTGTTGGGGGAAAACAGGGAGTTCAGCTAGGGGGAACAGATGGAATACTTGGAACTCGATCAAGGCTCGAACGCCCGCATCAAGGTGGTCGGATGCGGCGGCGGCGGCGGCAACGCCGTTGAAAATATGATCACCTCGTCCATGTCCGGGGTGACGTTTATCACCGCCAACACCGATATTCAGGCCTTGCAGCGCTCCCAGGCCGAATACCGCATTCAGCTTGGCGACAAGCTCACCAAGGGCCTTGGGGCCGGGGCCAATCCCGACGTCGGCCGCGACGCCGCCCTGGAGAGCATCGACGCCATCCGCGCCGCCATCGGCGACTGCGACATGGTCTTCGTCACCGCCGGCATGGGCGGCGGCACCGGCACCGGCGCCGCTCCCGTGGTCGCCCAGGTGGCCAAGGAAGCCGGCGCGCTCACCGTGGCCGTGGTCACCAAACCCTTTTATTTCGAAGGCAAGAAACGCCTGCTCTCGGCCGAGAAGGGCGTGCAGGCCCTGCGGGATGTGGTGGACTCCATCATCACCATCCCCAACGACCGCCTGTTGTCCCTGGCCTCCAAAAAGGCCACCTTCATTGAGATGCTCAAAAAGGCCGACGAGGTCCTCTATTATGCCGTCAAAGGCATTTCCGACCTCATTATGGTGCCGGGCCTGATCAACCTCGACTTTGCCGACGTCAAGGCCGTCATGAGCGAGATGGGTCTGGCCATGATGGGCTTCGGCACGGCGCGCGGCGAATCCCGCGCCCGCGAGGCGGCGCTCAAGGCCATCACCAGCCCGCTTTTGGAAGACGTCACCATCGACGGCGCCAAGGGCGTGCTCATGAACATCACCTGCGGCCCGGACCTCACCATCGAGGAAGTCGACGAAGCCGCCTCCACCATCACCGAGGCCGTCCACGAGGACGCCAAGGTCTTCTTCGGCACGGTCTTCGACCCCGACGCCACCGACGAGATGCGCATCACCGTTATCGCCACCGGCATCGAGTCCGCCTCCCAGCGCGGCATGCCGGTGCAGCAAAAGGCCTCGGTCGAGCAAAAGCCCATGGAGGTCATCACCTCCCTGGCCCGTCAGAAGGCCATGGCCCCGGCCGCTTCTCCGGCCCCGGCCCATCACCACCACGGCGGCTCCTCCAGCGGCGGCGTGCAAAGCCCGCGCAGCATGCGGGTGCTCAACAGCCAGGGCAACGACTACAACATCCCCGCCTACCTGCGCAAAGGCACCAAGAAGGGCGGCCCCGAAGCGGCCCTGTCCCAGCCGCCGATGAAGACCCAGCCCGTGGGCGAGGAAGAATTCATCTTCGACGAGGAGGAGTTCGAAATCCCCTCCTTCATCCGGATGCAGGCGGACTAGCCTCCCCGCTTCTCCCCCGATCTCCCAGCCGGGGGGAGCGCCCGCTCCCCCCGGCCCCCTTTAAAGGAGGCCGGGACATCTCTTGAACGATTCCATCAAGGTCTATTTCGGCCTGGACAGGCCTGCCGCGCCCGAATGGGGCGGACGGCTGCCCGTGGCCCTGGCCGTTCCCGGCGATGCCGCCATGGCCCTTTCGGCTCTGGGCTGGCAGGCTGTCTGGCGGCTTTTGGCCGATAACCCCACCCTGGCCGTGGAACGCGTCTTCACCCGCGCCGTCACCCCGCCCCAGGCTGAGGATTCCGGCCGCGCCCTGGCCGATTTTCCGGTCATCGCCTTTTCCCTGTGCTACGAAGAGGAATACCTCGACGCGGCCAAGGCCCTTGTGGCCGCCGAAATTCCCCTGCGCCGCGAGGACCGTCCCGATTTTCCCATCGTCATGGCCGGCGGCCCGTTGGCCTTTCTCAATCCCGCGCCGTTTCTGCCGGCCCTGGATCTGCTGTTCGTGGGCGAGGCCGAGGCCGG
>JAEZEM010000480.1 GCA_023417745.1 Pseudomonadota bacterium | reverse complement strand
GACAGGGAGGGTCCGGGAGGGGGTTACCCCCTCCCGGCCGCCGGAGGCATTCTTCGTCTTCGTCTTCCTCTTCTCCACCCACAGGAGACGCCATGTCCCAAGACGCCAGTCCCTTTGATCCGTTGCCGACGCCTGAGGAAATCGCCGGCTGGGATCAGGCCAGCGTGGCCGAGTGCGGCATGTCGTTCCTAACGCTCATGGAAAATGCCAGCCGCGAGGCGAATCACGCCCTGGTCGGCGAGGTGGGCGATGTGGCCGGCCAGCGGGTGCTGCTCTTGGCCGGCCCGGGCAACAACGGCGGCGACGCCGTGGCCCTGGCCCGGCATCTGCACAACCGGGGCGCGGACGTGACCCTGGCCCTGGCCCGGCCCCGGAGGCGCTACACGGGCGCGGCCGGCTACAATGTCCGGCTGGCGGCCCGGCTGGGTCTGGCCATGATCCCCCTGACCAAGGCCGATCTTTCCGGGGCCGAGGCGCCCGACGTCATCGTGGACGGGCTGCTGGGCACGGGCTTTCGCGGCGAGCTGCGCCCGGAGCTGGCGGCCGTGGTCGAAGCCGTCAACCGGCTGGCCGGGCGGGCGTACCTTTTTGCCCTGGACATTCCCTCGGGCCTGGACGGCCTGCATGGCCGCCCCTCGCCCATAGCCGTGCGGGCGCATGCCACCGTGACCTTTGAGGCGGCCAAGACCGGGCTTGCCGCCGCCTCGGCCGCGCCCTTTGTCGGCAAGCTCATGGTGCGCGACATCGGCATCCCGACACTTGTGAAAGAACGCCACCCCTGCCGGGCCGGGCGCATCGCCCCGCGCGTCATGGGGCTTTTGGGCCCGGCCGATCCGCTGCTGCACAAGGGCAGCGCCGGCCGGGTGGTCGTGGTCGGCGGCAGCCGGGGGCTGACCGGCGCGCCGCTTCTGGCCGGCCTGGGGGCGCTTCGGGCCGGCTCGGGGCTGGTCAGCGTGGCCTGTCCCGGCGCGGTGGAAATCGCGCTCAAGGCCGGCTATCCCGACGTCATGACCATGCCCATGGGCGCGGGCGGCCATTTCACCGCCGCCGACGCACCGGCCGTGCGCGATTTCGTCGCCGGAGCCGGCGCGGTCGCCCTGGGGCCGGGCCTGGGCCGCCATGCCGACACGGCCGGTTTTTTGGCCGCGCTGTTGCCCCTGCCCTGCCCCGTGGTCCTGGACGCCGACGCCTTACATTTTTTGGCCGACAACCGTGAACTGGCCGCCAAGGTAGGGGAAAATGCCGTCATGACGCCCCATCCCGGCGAGGCGGCCCGGCTGCTTGGCACGGACATCCCCGGCGTCGAGGCCGACCGAATGGCTTCGGCCCGGGAACTGGCCGCGCGCTACGGCTGCGTGGCCGTGCTCAAGGGGCCGGCCACGGCGGCGGCAACGCCCGAAGGGTTTGTCGCCGTCAGCCCGATCATCGCTCCAAATCTGGCCGTTGGCGGCTCGGGCGACGTGCTTTCGGGCCTGCTGGCCAGCCTGCTGGCGCGCCGTCTTTCCCCCTTGCTCGCCGCAAGCCTTGCAGTGTATTGGCATGGTCGCGCTGGCGAACGCCTCGCCGACGCCTATCCCGCACGGGGCAACCTGGCCTCGGAAATCGCCGACATGCTGCCCCGGGCCGCAACGGAGTAACGGATGCTCACAGCCAAGGACGTGATGACGGCAAGCGTCGTCACCATCAACGAAGACACGGATATCACCGCCGCCGCCACGCTGCTTTTTGAAAAGGGCTACAACGGCGTGCCTGTGGTCAATGCCGCCGGCAAACTGACCGGCATTCTCTGCCAGGCCGATCTGGTGGCCCAGCAGAAAAGACTGTCCCTGCCGTCGGTGTTTTCCCTGCTCGACGGATTTATTCCCCTGGGTTCCATGAAGGACCTGGACCGGGAAGTGGAAAAGATGTCGGCCCTGACCGCGTTTCACGCCATGACCGCCAAACCGGTCACCGTGACCCCGGAAACGCCCATCGACGAAGTGGCCACGCTCATGACCGAGAAGGGCTACCACACCATTCCGGTCGTCTCCGGCGAAGCCATCGTCGGCATCATCGGGATGCGCGACATCCTGGGCACGCTGCTCAAGAAGTAGCCCGGGACATGGACCCCAGCCAACCAGCGCGCCTGCGGCTGCCGGATGAGGCAGCCACCTTGGCGCTCGGCCAGGCCCTGGCCGCGATCCTGGCCGACCCGGCCACCCGGGTCGGCCTGCTCTTGCGCGGCGACCTCGGATCAGGCAAAACCACCCTGGTCCGGGGACTGGTGAGCGCGTTGCCTGGCAGCGACGAGGCCGAAGTGGCCAGTCCGAGTTTTAATATCGTCAATGTCTACCCGACCCGGCCCGAGGTGTTCCACGTCGATCTCTACCGGATTCCCGGCGGTGATCCCTGCGTGGAGGAACACCTGGAAGCGGCTTTGGAAAACCAAGCCGTGGCGGTCGTGGAATGGGCGCAGCATCTGCCCCGGGCGCTTACGCCGCCGGATCGCTTGACCTGCGACTGGCTGCCGGCCCCATCGGGGAGGCTGTGCGAGCTGACTGCCCACGGGCGGCGGGGCGCGGCGGCCCTGACTGCCTTGATCGCGGCCTGTCCGAACCTGCTTGACCGCTAGCAGGCCGGGCCGAGGCCGCTTTTCCCGAATCATCGGAGGCTTCCATGCGGATTATGGTGCAAAAATACGGCGGCACGTCGGTCAAAGGCCTGGAGCGCATGCGCCTGGTCCTTGCCCGCATCCAAAAGGCCCGCGACGAGGGCTTCAAGGTCGTCGTGGCCCTCTCGGCCATGTCCGGCGAGACCAACAAGCTCTTGGATCTGGCCAAGGAATTTTCCCCCAATCCCGACCCGGCCGAACTCGACGTGCTGGTCACCACCGGCGAGCAGGTGTCCGTGGCGCTTTTCGCCATGCTGTGCAAGGACGCCGGGTTGCGCGCCCGGTCGCTGCTCGGATTCCAGATTCCCATCACCACCAATTCCAATTTCTGCCGCGCCCGCATCATGGAGATCGACACCCAGCGGATGCGCGGCCTGTTTGAGGACTACGACGTGCTGGTGGTGGCCGGATTCCAGGGCGTGGACTGCCAAGGCCGTCTGACGACCCTGGGCCGGGGCGGCTCGGACACCACGGGCGTGGCCCTGGCCGCCGCCCTGGAAGCCGAGGTCTGCGAAATCTACACCGACGTCAACGGCGTCTACACCACCGACCCCAACCTGTGCGGCAACGCCCGCAAGCTCGACCGCATCTCCTATGACGAGATGCTGGAGTTCTCCAGCATGGGGGCCAAGGTCCTGCAAATCCGCTCGGTGGAGTTCGCCAAGAAATTCAACGTGCCGGTCCGCGTCCGTTCGACGTTTACCGACGATCCCGGCACCCTGGTCACTTTGGAGGATACGGAAATGGAAGACGTCCTGGTTTCGGGCATCGCCTACGACAAGGACCAGTGCCGCATCACGGTGCGCAACGTCATGGACCGCCCGGGCGTCGCCGCCGCCATCTTCGCCCCCATTGCCGAAGCCGGCATCCTGGTCGACATGATCATCCAGAACACCGGACGCGAAGGCCGCACCGACATGACCTTCACCATCTCCCGGGGCAACCTCGACAAGACCCTGGCCATCCTGGAACGCTTGCAGCCCGAGATCGGCGCGGCCGAGATCCAGCACGACACCAACGTCTGCAAGGTCTCGGTCATCGGCGTCGGCATGCGCAGCCACTCCGGCGTCGCCTCCATGATGTTCACGATCCTGAAAAAGGAGAACATCAACATTCTCATGATCGCCACTTCCGAAATTAAGATTACCTGCCTCATCGAGGAGAAGTACCTCGAACTGGCCGTTCGGACCCTGCACGACGCCTTCGGGCTATCCCAGGCTCCCACCCCGGCCTGCTAGCGCCCGACCTGGTCGGCAGCCTCGGCGCTGACCAGGACGGAACGCCGGCATTGCCGCGTTTTCCGTGAAGAGACTGACGCCTTTTCCGGATACGCGACAAGGCAGGTTCCCCCGCGAAACGATCCTGCGTTTCGCGACCAGGGCCGGCCGATAACGCCACCCGCGTTACGGCCGGCCGGCACGCACCGCCCGGGCGCGCCCCAAAGCGCGCCCGGACACCCACGAGCGACACCATGCGACGCGTTTTTATCTACGACACGACCCTTCGCGACGGCACCCAGGCCGAGGACATCAGCCTCACCACCGAGGACAAGCTGCGCATTGCGCTCAAGCTCGACGAACTCGGCGTGGCCTACATAGAAGGCGGCTGGCCCGGATCAAACCCCACGGACAAGCGGTTTTTCCAGGAAATCCAGAACTACAATTTCAAGAATGCGGCCATCGCCGCCTTCGGCAGCACCCACGCCCACCGGGGCACGGCGGCCACCGACCCCAATTTGAAGGCCCTGGTGGAATCCGGCGCGCCCGTGGTCACCATCTTCGGCAAATCCTGGGATATCCACGTTACCGAGGCCCTGGGCACCACCTTGCCGCGCAACCTGGAGCTGGTCGGCGACTCCCTGGCCTTTCTGCGGCCCCACGTGAAGGAACTCTTTTTCGACGCCGAACACTTCTTCGACGGTTTCACCGCCAACCCGGACTACGCCTTGGCCGTGCTCAAAAAGGCCCACGAAGCCGGAGCCGACGTGCTGGTCCTTTGCGACACCAACGGCGGCACGCTGCCCGGCGACTTCCGCCGCATGGTCGAGGCCGTGACGGTTGCCCTGCCCGGCGTGGCCTTTGGCGTGCACGCCCACAACGACTCCGGCGTGGCCGTGGCCAACTCCATCGAAGGCGTGATCCTGGGAGCCTGCCAGGTCCAGGGCACCGTCAACGGCTACGGCGAACGCTGCGGCAACGCCAACCTGTGCTCCATCATCCCGTCCCTGACGCTCAAGTGCGGCGTCGCCTGCCTGCCCGAAGGCAAGCTGCCGCTGATTACGCCCACGGCCCATTTCGTCTCCGAAATGGTCAACCAGGCCCCGCCCTCCAACCAGCCCTACGTCGGCGACGCCGCCTTTGCCCACAAGGGCGGCATCCACGTCTCGGCCGTGGTCAAAAATCCGCGCACCTACGAGCACGTTACCCCGGAAACCGTAGGCAACGCGCGCCGGGTGCTCCTGTCCGACCTGTCGGGCCAGTCCAATATCCTCTACAAGGCCCGGGAATTCGGCTTCGACCTCGACAAGAACGACCCCTTCGTGCTGGAGCTCCTGTCCACCATCAAGGAACGCGAGGCCATGGGCTACGAGTATTCGGCCGCCGAAGCCTCCTACGAGCTGCTCCTTAATCGCGTCCTTGGCCGGGCGCGCAGCTACTTCACCGTCACCCGCTACCGGGTGCTCGACGACAACGTCTACGACCGGGCCGAACCCATCACCGAAGCCACGGTCATGATCAAGGTGGGCGGACGCATCAAGCACACCGCCGCCGCCGGCATGGGGCCGGTCAACGCCCTGGACAAGGCCATCCGCAAGGCGCTGCGCGGCTTCTATCCGCGCCTGGCCGAAATGCGGCTGCTCGACTTCAAGGTCCGGGTGCTTTCGGGCCTCAAGCGCGACGACTGCGAACCCGGCGGCTGCGGCACGGCTTCCCACGTGCGCGTGCTGGTCGAATGCGGCGACGCCGCCAAACGCTGGGTGACCGTGGGCGTGTCCCACAACGTCATCGAAGCCAGCTTCCAGGCTATGGAAGACGCCATCAATTATAAGCTCTTCAGCGACGACAAGGCCAAGCTGACGAAAGCGCTGAAGGGGTAAAGCCCACTAAAACATCACGAGAGTGATGTTTTAAAACATACAATTGCAGTGGTGAGAGAGAAGAGGGAAGAATGCCTCCGGCGGCTGGGGGCCTGAGGCCCCCAGACCCCCCATATAAAGAAATGGGTTAAAGGGGGTTCGGCGAGGAGACTTTCTGTCGGCCGGGAAGTCCAAAAGGCCGTCGATGGCGCTCGACGGGAACCACCGTTGCTCTGGCGGCCAAAGGGGCTGAGCCCCTTTGGAATCCCCGATAGGGGGGTAGGTAACCATCGAGACGATGTGCGATAATATGCAGTGATGCCGGCCCGCTTCGGTAAAGAGGTGGGCCGTTTTTCGGAAAGTCAGCCTGCCGCCGGCAGCTTGAACACAAAGAGGCGATGCCGTTTCATGGGTCTGGTCCGCTTTCTCCTGGCCGCTGCCGTGGTCATCAACCATACCGGCCCTCTTTACGGTCTGGTCATGACCGACGCCTATATGGCCATCAAGGTCTTCTTCATCATCTCGGGCTTCTACATGGCGCTTATCCTGACCGAGAAATACGCCGGACCGGGCCAGACGCGCCTTTTTTATTCCAACCGCTTCCTGCGCCTGTTTCCGCTTTACTGGGCCGTGCTCCTGCTGTCGCTTGGGGTGTCGCTGGTCTTCAAGTTCGGGCTGCACACCGCCCTGCTCCTGGGGCCGTGGCAGACCTGGCTGCACAAGCTCGACCCGGCCGTGGCCGCCTTGCTCGCCGCCGCCAACGTCACCATCTTCGGCCAGGACATCCTGTTTTTCAGCCACATAACCGACGCCGGCACGCTCTCGTTTTCCACCGACGCCCTGTATCGCCCGACGCCGGCCTGGTTTTTCCTGCTCATCCCCCAGGCCTGGACCGTGTCCCTGGAACTCGTCTTCTATGCCTTCGCCCCCTGGCTCGTGCGCCGGGGGACCGGCACGCTGCTGGCCCTGGCCGGCCTGAGCTTTGGCCTGCGCGCCCTGGTCTACCTGGCCGACCTGCCGTTTGATCCCTGGAAACAACGCTTTTTCCCGGTGGAATGCGGCTTTTTTCTCCTGGGCATCCTGTCCTACCGGCTCTACGCCGCGCTGAAGCCCGTGGCCGTTCCCCAGCCGGCCCTGTGGACGGTTTTCGGCGTCTACCTCGCCTCCATCGTGGGCTTTCAGTTCCTGCCCGGCTTTTACGTCAAGGAATTCTACCTCTACGCCGCCACCGTCCTGTCGGTGCCCCTGCTCTTCCGGCTGACCAAGCGCTGGCCCCTGGACCGGGCCGTGGGGGAGCTGTCCTATCCCATCTACATCACCCACTGGACGGTCATCATGGCCGTGGAATACGCCTGCGGCCGGACCCATCTGCCGGTCGTGGCCCTGGTCGTCACCGTGGCGGCAAGCCTGGCGCTCAATAAGCTCGTGGCCGATCCCATCGAACGCATCCGCCAGCGCCGGGTGCTGGCCAGCCGCTAAATTCCCCAGGCAAGTCCCTGCCGCGTCCGGCCGATCGGCGGCTGTCTGCCGACGCCGCAGGCCTTTTCTCGCACTTTTCCAGCCCGTGCGGCCTTTTACATTTTTTCGCGCCGTGTTAGCTTGTCCCCAAGCCAAACCCCAAACACGCGAGGACACCGCCATGGTTGCCATCAAGACCATTTTGTGCGCCCTGGATTTTTCCGAAGTCAGCCCCAAGGTCGCCGCCTACGCCAGAACCCTGGCCGAGGCCCTGGGAGCCAAGGTCGTGGCCCTGTACGTGGCCCCGTCGCTGACCCAGTATGTGGAGTTCCACGTCCAGGCCAGCTACATCGACGATTTCGTCTCCGGCATCGTCAGCGGCGCGTCCGAGACCATGGATTCCTTTGTGCAGGAATACTTCAAGGGCGTGCCCGTGGAAGGTCGGGTCGTGTCCGGCTACGCCGCCGAGGAGATCGTCAGCGCCGCCGAGGAAGTGGGCGCGGACCTCATCGTGCTCGGCACCCACGGCCGCAAGGGCATCGACAAGATCCTGTTCGGTTCCGTCGCCGAAAAGGTCATCAAGACCGCCAAGGCCCCGGTCCTGTCCATGCGCCCGGAAGACAAGGCCTCCTAGCCCGCGCCTGGGGACTCGTGCCGCGTCCTGGAAAAGCGCCGCCGGCTTTTCGCCGGCAACGCTTTTGTGCGGCTTATTGACCGAATACTGCCGCATTTTCCCAAGGACGCGGCACGAGCCCCTCGTATGCCGTTGCGGCTGCAAAACGCGGCCGGCCTCGGTTCTTCGCTGCAGGCCCCCGCTGTAGTGGCCCATCGCCTGATGCGGCCTTTCATCGCCCGTCCCGCCTTGCCGGCAGGGCGGGCGAACGCCGTTTGCCGTCGACCGACCCAGAAAATCGGGCCATCCGTCATGGTCTTTCCCGGGCTTTGCCGCGCCGCGCCGTCGCGGGCTGGCGACCGCCGCCCATGGCCATCCCCCGAGCGCCTTGCCGGCACAACATCCTTGTCATCATTTTTGTCATAAACAGGTCTCACTCCCCGAAGCGACGGTTTGACCGGCCCGAAACAGGCCGCTGCGTCGGCCCTGCGGCCAACTGCGCCGCCCCGCAAAGCTTAACAGACAGTCACGCAATGCCTCGGACAACGAGCATTTTGACATTGATTTTTGTCCCAGAAGCGTTAAGGGGTAACCGAACAGAGATTTAGCGAAATTTGTCAAAAGGAGCCGACAGCCATGCAGAAACAAACCCTCGAAAAAGTTTTCGAGTACGCCTCGTCCCCGGTCCACGGGACGCTCTCCCGAAAACTCCGTAAAGGCGTGAAAATCCAGATCAACGAAGGCAAAATCTACGAATCCGCCACGCTCTTTCTCGGCGACGAATTCGTACGCGTCACCGTCAAACAGGGCGAGGAAACCTGCAACTCGTACTATTCCTGGGACAAAATCTGCTGCGTCACCACCATCGGCAAAGTTGAAGACTAACCCAACGCCTCAGAGAGGGGTTTTGCGCCCCAGGGCAAAATCCGGCTGATATTTGGCCCGCGCCGGCCCCCCCCTCTCCCGACGCGGACCATGCGCCGCTCCGTCTCTCCACGGGGCGGCGTTCTTTTTTGCCATTTTCGGCATTCCCTCTGTTAGCGACCCGATTTGCCAATCAAAAGATAATGACTATCTTTCTCAAAAAGGAGGAAGGCCATGAACACCTCCCTGCATAGCGACTACAAGGGTTTCTCCATCGACCTGACCGCGCGCGGCGATTACTGCGCGTCTTTTGCCGCCGACATCCATGACGGCGACGGACACCTGCTCCATCACCTCGGCGTGGCCGGCAACACCGAAACCCGGGCCGTGGAACGCGGCCGCGAACTGGTCGACTTCGAACTGGCCTACGGACGGCTCCAGTAACCGTAGCCGGACACGGCTGGTCCCGGGAAGCGCCGCCCGCCTCGGCTCAGAGAGCCGGAGAGCGGCATCTCCCCCGAAACGCTGCCTGTTCGGCCCGAGGCGGCGCGCCCCGAGCGACCTGTTTTGACAGGGGCGGGGCAGGCCCCCCAGGCCAACCCGACACTCCCCCGACGACTGGCCCTTCGGCCAATTTGGTGATACCCCCCGGGGTCCGTAGACCAACCCCGGGGGTTTTTCATGGCATCCGTACCCGTCACCGTACTCACCGGCTTTCTCGGGGCCGGCAAGACCACGCTGTTAAACCGCCTCCTCACCGAGGCCCACGGCCGCAAGTTCGCCGTCATCGTCAACGAATTCGGTGAAATCGGCATCGACAACGAACTGGTGGTCTCCTCCGACGAGGAGATCTACCTCATGAACAACGGCTGCATCTGCTGCTCCGTGCGCGGCGACCTCATCCGCGTGCTGTCCGGTCTGGCCAAGCGCCGGGGAGCCTACGACGCCGTGCTGGTCGAAACCACCGGTCTGGCCGATCCCGCCGCCATCATCCAGACCTTTTCCATGGACGAGGACACCGGCGACGCCTTTCGCCTGGACTCGGTCGTCACCGTGGTCGACGCCCTGCACTTTCGCCGCCACGCCGCCGAAAACAGGCAAGCCCTGGAACAGGTCGTCTATGCCGACCTGATCCTGCTCAACAAAACCGACCTCGTGCCCGAGGCCGAGGTGGCCGACATCCGCCAGACCATCGCCCGGATCAACGACACGGCCCAGGTCCTGGAGACCACGCGCTGCCAGGTTCCCATGGACGTGCTCCTGGACCGCAAGGCCTTCGACTTGACCCGCCTGCCCCTGGGCGGGCCGGCGCCGGCCGGGCTTGCCCCAGGCGGGCTGGCCCCCTACCGGCCCGAGGAAGACCACAAGCACGGCCACGTCCACGACCACGGCATCCAGTCCCTGAGCTTCACCCTGGACGCCCCCCTGGACCCGGACAAGCTCGGCGAGTTCCTGCGCACGCTGCTCGCCTCCAAGGGCCAGGACATCTACCGCTCCAAGGGTATCCTGGACGTGGCCGGGGCCAAGCAGCGCTTCATCTTCCACGGCGTGCACATGTATCTGGAAACCGCCTGGGGCACGCCCTGGGCCGAAGGCGAAAGACGCCAGAGCCGGGCCGTGTTCATCGGCCGCGACCTGGACCGCACCGCCCTCGAAGACGGCCTCGCCGGTTGCGCGGCCAAGGAGGCCTAGGACCATGACGTTTACTCCCGACGCGGAACTCAAAGGCCTCATGCGGGCCGACTTCGGCGCCTACGTCGCCGCATGTTCCTTTTCGCCCGACGGCGAAACCATTGCCTACGCCCTGGGCGACGGCCGCCTCGCCCTGGTCGAGGCCGAAACCGGCGAGACCGAATTCGCCACGCCCCACACCGGCGCGACCCTGTGCCTGGCCGCCTCGCCCCACGGTTTCTTGACCGGCGGCGACGACGGCCGGGCCGTCCTGACCACCCTGGAAACCGGCTGTCGCGAACTGGCCGCTTTCCCCGGCCAGTGGGTCGAACACGCCGCCGCCAGCCCCGACGGCCGGGTGTTGGCCGTGGCCGTGGGCAAGCAGGTGGTGCTCTTCCCCGGACCCGACTTTGCCCCGGCCCCCCTGCCGGAACTGCCAAGCGCCGTGGCCGGCCTGGCCGTCAGCCCCGACGGCCGCACCCTGGCCGCCAGCCACTACGACGGCGTCACCGTCTACGCCCCGCCGCGCCCGGGCACGCCCGGCAACCGCCTGGAAGGGGCCGGCTCCAACCTCACCGTGGTCTTCTCCCCGGACAACGACAAAATGGCCCTGGCCACTCAGGACAAGTCCGTGCGCGTCTACGACCTGGCCCAGTCCGCCGGCTACCTGCTGGAAGGCTACCCGGCCAAGGTGCGTTGCCTGTCCTTTTCCAGCGACGGCGGCGTCCTGTGGACCGGCGGCGAACGCGCTTTCGTCGGCTGGCCCGTGGGCGCGGACGTTGATCCGGCCACCCGCGAGGCCACGGTCTTCGGCATCTTCGAACACGGCCTGCTCGGGGCCGTGGCCGCCCACCCCGCCCTGCCCTTGATTGCCGGCGGCTTCGACGGCGGCGTGGTGTTTCTCGGCAGCGCCGCGCGCCAAGGGGCCGCGCCGCTCTTCGCCCTGGAAAGCCACCGCGTGACCAGCCTCGTCTGGTCCCCCGACGGCCGCCGCCTGGCCGGCGGCAGCGACGGCGGACCGATGTTTTATATGCAGATGGCGTAACGGCAAGGAAAGACAGGAAGAATGCCTCCGGCGGCCGGGGGCCTGAGGCCCCCGGCCCCCCCACATGGGCAAAGGGATATTAAAGCCCTCCCTGGCTCCGGCCGGGGAGGGCTTTATCGTTGCGAGCTATGGCGGCGTTTACTTGAGCAGCTCGCCAATGGCCGCCTGGACCCGGCCCAGCTCCTCGACCACCAGCCGACAGGCGTCGCGGCAGCCTTCGGAGTCGCCGGAAAGGCCGGCCTCTTGCAACTTGCGCGCACCTTCGGTCAGCCCCCTGGCCCGCAACGGCACGGCCATGCCGAGCAGGGTGTGGGCGGCGTCGCCGGCCGCTTCCCAGTTGGCCTCGCGCATGGCCGTTTCCAGGGAAGCTACCACCTGCGGGCTCTCCTCCAGGAACATGCGGCAAATTTCCCGGGCAAAGGCCGACTTGCCCCGCTGCTCGTAATATTCAAGGTCCATGACTCCGGCGGCGGACACCTCCGGCTTGGCCGACTCCGCCGGGCGGGCCAGCACCCGGCGCATGACCATGAACAGTTCGTCCACGTCCACCGGCTTGGACACGTAGTCGTCCAGGCCCACCGCCAAAAACCGTTCCCGGTCGCCCTTCATGCTGTAGGCGGTCAGCGCCACCACCGGCATGCCCCGGGCCGCCTCCCCGGCCTCGCCTTCCCGGATGCGCCGGGTGGCCTCGGCTCCGTCCATCTCCGGCATCTGGATGTCCATGAGCACGAGATCGGCCGGTTCCTGACAAAGGAGTTCCAGGGCTTGCAAACCCGAGCCGGCCAGGCGCACCTGGCAGCCGGCCTCAGCCAGGAAGTGCTTGAGAAAAAGCCGGTTGACCTGGTTGTCTTCGGCCAAAAGCACCCGCAACCCGGCAAAACCGCCGACCTGGGCGGCGGCGGTCGGCCGCTGCGGCTCGGGCGCGGCCTCGGTGGCCGGGCGCAGGGACACGGTGAAGGTGAACGTGCTGCCCTGGCCCGGCACGCTCTCCACGTCGATGGCCCCGCCCATCATCTCCACCAGCCGTCGGCTGATGGCCAGCCCCAGCCCCGTGCCGCCGTAGCGCTTGGCCCGGGTGGATTCGAGCTGGGAAAAAACCTGGAAAAGCTCGTGCAACCGGTCCTCGGGAATGCCGATGCCAGTGTCGCGCACGCTGCACGAAACCAGCATGGGATCGCCCGGCCGGGCCAGGGACAAGGTGACTTCCACCTCGCCCTGGTCCGTGAATTTGAGCGCGTTGCCGACCAGATTGCGCACCACCTGCATGATGCGGTCAGGGTCGCCGTGGACCATGGCCGGCACCTGCGGATCGATGCGCACCCCAAGGGTCAGTCCCTTTTGCCGGGCCGAGAACTGGAATGATTTCATGGTCCGGTCCAGGGTGTCGCGCGGGTCGAAATCCACCGGCACGAACTCCATCTTGCCGGCTTCGATCTTGGAAAAATCCAGGATGTCGTTGACGATGCCCAGAAGCGACCGGGAGGAATCGAGGATCAGTTCCAGGTTCTCCCGGATCTCCGGCCTGGGATTCTGGGTCAGGGTCATCTGGGTGAGTCCGATGATGCCGGACAGCGGGGTTCGGATCTCGTGGCTCATGTTGGCCAGAAAGCCGCTCTTGGCTTGGCTGGCCGCCTCGGCCTGCCGCCGGGCCGTGGTCAGGTCCTCCTCGCGGCGGCGTTCCTTGACGTGGCGCAGCACGCCTTCGCCAAGGAGTGTGAGGCGGTTGATGTCATCGTCGCCATACGGCGTAGCCCGGCCGACCGCGGCCAGGATAAGCGTCTGGCCGTCGCCGCGAAGGGCCGTGGCCAGCCGACAGATGGGCGTGTCCGCCACCACCGGCCGCAGGTCGCCCACAGCCATGGCCAGGCTCGGCACTTCCCGAATGTCAAATTCCCGGACTCCCTCCGCCAGACCAAAGATCGCCAGAGCCTCGCTGCCGGCGGCCAGCACGGCAAAGCGGCCGGTCGCCGGGTCGGACATGGCCGCAAGCCCGCTTAGGCTGGCTGTCAGGGCCACGCCCCGGGAGAGCACGAACTCGCCAAGGGCGGCCAGAGTGGCCCCGCGCATACGGCCCAGGCGCAGCAACGCCTCCAGGGTGTTGGCGTGCAAGGTGAGCCGGGCGGCGGTGCGGCGCGCCTCGGTGACGTCCAGGAGATGGCAAATAAAATAGAGCGGTTCCCCGCCGCTGCCGCGCACGAGCTTGGCCGAGACCTGCCCCCAGACGTCCTCGCCCTGGGTGTGCCGGTAGCGCTTTTCGAAGCGGAATTCCTCGCGCACCCCGGCCAGGGCCAAGGAGATGGAACGGGGACTGACCGCCTCGTGACCCTCGGCGGCCAAGTCGTTGACGCTTTTCCCGAGCAACGCTTCGGCTTCGTAGCCGAAAAACCGGCACAGGGCCGCGTTGACCCGCAGGAATCGGCCATCCAGGCCCACCATGGCCAGCCCTTCATTGGCGTTCTCGAAGGCCAGCCGGAAAAGCTCCTCGCTTTTGGCCAGGGCCTCCTCGGCCTGCCGTCGACCGGTCACGTCCACGAGCGCCGCCAGGGAACGCCGAAATGTTCCCGAGGCATCGTATTCCCCCACGGCCGAGAGCAGTACCTCAACGACGCGGCCGTCGCTGGCCAGGAGCTGGTACGGTTTGTCCGTGATGCGGCCGTCTCGCACGAATTGCGGCATGGTGGCCTGGAAATCCGCCCGCGAAACCGGGGTCATGAAGTCCCCGAATGACCTCCCGACCACCGGGTCCAGGCCGTAGCCCAGGGTCTGCCGCCATCTGGCGTTGACCGACAGCAGCCGGCCCTGGCCGTCAAGGGAATGGAGCATGACCGGCGCTTTCTCATAGAGGCTTTGCACCAGTTCCAGGGACAAAACGGGATCGACGGACGGCGTATCGGCCATGCCTGACTCCTTTACGAGGGCGCGCAACCTGGCCTCGGGGCTTGCCAAGCGCACGTCGAGTGCGCATTCTACGCCAGGGTCGCGCCCAAGACAACGCGGCGCGGCCAAGGGCCATGCCGCCCCCGCTCCCCGGTCATGAGCCGGGGCATTCGTGCGCGGGACGGCGCGGCAAGGGAGACGACAACATGCAAAAGACTCAATGCCTCGTCATCGGCTCCGGCCCGGCCGGCCTTTCCGCCGCCATTTACACCGCCCGGGCCGGCCTGGAAACCCTGGTCGCCGGCTGCGAACCCAAAATCGCCGGCGACTACGACATCGACAACTATTTCGGCTTCCCGGAAACCATCTCCGGCCGCGAACTCATCGAACGCGGCGTCAGGCAGGCCGGGCGCTTTGGCGCGCGCATCGCCTGCGAGCGCGTGCTGGCCGTGCATATGACCGATAACGGCGGCTTCCACTGCGTCACCGACAAGGACGAAATCGAGGCCGAGGCCATCGTCATCGCCGCCGGCGTCAACCGGGTGCGCCCCGGCATCGCCAACATCGGCGACTACGACGGCAAGGGCGTGTCCTACTGCGTGAGCTGCGACGGCTTTTTCTACCGGGGCCGCAAGGTGGTCGTGGTCGGCGAAGGCAACTACGCCGCCAACCAGGCTCTTGAGCTGACCAACTTCACCTCCGACGTCGTCATCTACACGCAAGGCAAGGAGCCGGCCATGGACGAGCGGTTCGCCGCCAGCCTGGCCGATGCCGGCATTGCCGTCTCCACCGCCAAGATCGTGCGCCTGTCCGGCCAGCCGGCCATGGCCGGCGCGACCTTGGAGGACGGGACCGAAATCGCCGCCGAGGGCCTGTTTGTGGCCATGGGCCAAGCCTCGGCCCTGGACTTCGCCAAGACCCTGGGCGTCGCCACCCGGGGCGCGTTCATCGAGGCCGACCACGAGCAAAAGACCAACGTGCCGGGCGTTTTCGCCGCCGGCGACTGCGTGGGCCATTTTATGCAAATCAGCGTGGCCGTGGGCGAAGGCGCCAAGGCCGGCCGCGCCGCCATCGCCCATGTGAAGGAACGCGCCGGGAAGGACGCCAAATAAGAGAGGAAGGAGAGGGATGCCTCCGGCGGCCGGGAGGGGCTAAGCCCTCCCGGACCCTCCCTGCATGGGGGCTCTGGGCGAGGGTGTCGCGGGCGGGCAGGGCCTTGACAGGGTCGCGGCGCACGGCGTATCAATACCAGTTCGCTATCGCGGCATGGGCCTATAGCTCAGTTGGCAGAGCCACCGGCTCATAACCGGCAGGTCCCAGGTTCGAATCCTGGTGGGCCCACCACGACGAAGGTTCCATGACAGCAATCGTCGCTTTT
>JAEZEM010000431.1 GCA_023417745.1 Pseudomonadota bacterium | reverse complement strand
GCGTATGCTCAATAATCTCACCATCGTCCTGTTTCGACCGAAGTTTTCCGAAAACGTCGGGGCCGCCGCCCGAGCCTGCGCCAACATGGGCGTGGGCCGGCTCGTGCTGGTCGATCCGCCGGCCTTTGACCTGGAGCGCGCCCGGCCCATGGCCACCAGCAAGGGCGGGCTGGTCCTCGACCGATAGGAAATATTCGGGACCTTGGCCGAAGCCGTGGCCGGGGCGGAGACCGTCTACGGGACCACGGCCAGACTCGGCGGCTGGCGCAAGAGCGTGCTGACGCCGGGCCAGGCCGCTGACGGCGCGGTGAAGACGCTGCGCAGGGGCGGCGTGGCCGTGGTCTTCGGCCCCGAGGACGCCGGCCTGTCCAACCAGGAAACCCAGCTGTGCTCTCGGCTGGTCAACATCCCCACCGCCGACGAGGCCACTTCCCTCAATCTGGCCCAGGCCGTGCTCATCTTGTGCTATGAGATCTTCAAGGCGTCCAAGGGTCTGGAAGAAGAAGTCGACCAGCCTTCGCCGTCCCGGGCGGCCACCCATGCCGAGCGCGAGTCGCTTTTCGCGGCCCTGCGCGAATCCCTGCTGGCCATCGACTTTCTCAAAGCCGACAACCCGGACTACTGGATGCTGCCCGTGCGCCGCTTCATCGACCGGGTGGGCCTTAAGCGCCACGAATTCAACCTGCTCATGGGCGTGTGCCGCCAGATCAAATGGGCCATAGGGCCGGGCCGGGACAAACCCCGGACCGACTGACGCCGGCCCCATGGACAGGGGCCGGACAAATCCGTATCAGGGCCGATATGCCCTTAAAAAGCGTCCTTGTCGCCGTTTGGCTGGTGCTGGCTCTCGCAGCCGGGTCTTTGGCCGCCGGCCCGGTGGCGGGCATCGGCGACAGCGACCAGTCCTGGACCCTGGTCCTTGACGCCCTGAACAAGCAGGGCCAGATCATGCGCGGCCGGCTGGAGGCCTTCAAGGCCCGCCGCGACATCGAAATCGCCGCCGCCCGCGCCGAGATGGAACACCTGCTGCGCGAGCGGGCCAGACTGGCCCTGTGGCAAGCCACGGCCTCAGACCCCTGGGAAATCCGCATCGTCATGGCCGGCCTGACCCGGCTGCGCCGCGACGTGGACCACCTCTCCCAGCGCCCCCAGCAGGCCTGGACCTCCCTGGAACAGAACGTCGCCCTCATCGAATCCTTCCGCGACAAGCTCGACGACATCACCCGCCGCGAGGTGCCCGAACGTTTCCGGGGCACGCTGGACCCCACCCGCAAGCAACTGGCCGATCTGAGCACGGACGTGACCACCCTGCGCGACAGCCTGGCCGACGAAACCACGCCCCTGCGCGAACTGGGCGAACAGCTCAGGGAAGCCGAAAACGGTCTGCAAACCTCCCTGGCTCCGGCCTGGAAGGCCTACTATACCGAAGCCAACCCGTCGCTATTCTCCGGCTCCTACCTGCGCTTCCTGAAGGAGGACGTCGAGGACTGGCTGTTGTGGTCCAACCTGTGCCTGGAGCTGCTGCGCACCCCGGCCATGTTGGCCATGGCCGCCCAGGGCGCGAGCATGGGCCTTGTGGCCGCGCTGCTGGTCCTGGGCCTAGCCCTGGCCGTACGGCGAATGGGCGCGCGTCACGGCCTGTCGGCCCGGGCCCAGGCCAGTTTTATCCGGGCCGGCGGCTGCGCCGCCGGCGGCGCGGGCTTCATGGTGCTGGCCCAATACGCGCCGTTTTTCCTTTTCACCCTGCTCATTTCCGCCAGCGAGATTCTCTACGCCGCCGCTCTGGTCCATTTTTCCCGCTTGGCCCTGCGCGACCGCGACCTGCGCCGGCCGGCCGTGTTGTGGCCCACCTGGCGACTTTTCGCCCTGGGCCTGCTGCTGGAGGCCGGCCGCTACCCCGAGAGCATCACCGGCCCGATCATGGCCGTGGTGCTGCTCCTCGCCGCCCGGGGCTTCCGCCGACGCCACCGGGAAACGCCCAAGGACCTGCCTCTGGAGCGGGCCATCACGACCATCCTGGCCTACGCCCTGCCGCCCCTAGCCGTGTGCTCCCTGCTGGGGCTGCCCCAGACCGCCATCCTGTGCGCCTCGGGGCTTTTCTACGTGACCCTGGCCCTGCGCTTCGCCGCCCTGACCGTCCGGTTCCTGGCCAGCCTCGAAGTAGAACGCGCCCACGGCCGGCCGCCGATCTATATCGGCATCCTCACGGGCGCGGGCTTTCCCTTTTTCTTCATGACCTTCCTGTTTCTTTTCCTGTGGCTGTTGTCTAACCAGTACGGCGGCGAGAACGTCTTTCTGGAGGTGCTCAACACCGAGACGCGCATCGAATCGGTGGGCATCAGCCTGCAAAAGCTCGTGCTGCTGCTTTTGGGTTATTACGTGACCCGGGCGGTGATCGCGCTTTCGTCCGCCTTTATCGCCGACATCGCCGGACGGCGGCGGGCCGTGGAGCGCGGGGCCAAGTCCACCCTGCTTCGGGTCAGCACCTATATCTGGTGGGGCTTGTACGCGGTCTTCGCCTTGTCGGTGCTAGGGCTGTCGCTGACCAGCATCGCGGTAGTGGCCGGCGGCCTGTCCGTCGGCATCGGCTTTGGCCTGCAAACCACGGTCAACAACTTCGTCAGCGGCCTGATCCTGCTCTTTGGCCGCTCCATCCAGGCCGGGGACACCATCCAGATCGGCGAGGGCGAAGGCGTGGTCAAGGAGGTCAACATCCGCAACACCGAGGTGCTCACGCGCGAAAACGCCACGGTGTTCGTGCCCAATTCCGAGCTGGTGTCCGGGCGCATCATCAACTGGAGCCACAAAGACCCCAGCGTGCGCCGCGACATCAACATCGGCGTGGCCTACGGCTCGGACACGGACAAGGTGCGCGAGCTGCTCCTGGCCGCTGCCGGGCAGTGCCCGGCCGTGCTGGAAAATCCCGCCCCGGTCGTGCTCCATTGGGACTTCGGCCCAAGCACCCTGGACTTCAAGCTGCGGGTCTGGCTGGCCGACGTCAACAGCGCCGTCAGCTCCCTGTCCATGATCCGCACGGCCATCGACCGGCTCTTTCGCCAGGCCGGCATCGAGATCGCCTTTCCCCAGGCCGACCTGCACCTGCGCACGGCCCCGGCCCTGGAACAGCTCGCCGCGCCCCACTTCGCCGAGACCGCCCGGCTGCTGGCCGCCGTGAGCGAGCGCCTGGACGCCCTGGAACAACGCCTCACGGGCCGTTCGGCCCCGGCCGTCGGCGAACCCGACAAAGGAAACACCCCATGACCCAAGACGACGCCGCCCAGCCGGCCAAGGTCTATTTCGCCGACCTGCGCGCCCGCGCCGCCGGCCGCAACCGCACCGCCAAGATCCAGAAACTCTTCGAGGCCGCCGGCTTTGGCGACGTGGTCCAAAAGGGCGACCTCACGGCCATAAAGCTCCACTTCGGCGAGCGCGGCTGCGACACCCACATAAGCCCCACCTACGCCCGGGCCGCGGTGGAGCTGGTCAAGGCCCAGGGCGGCCGGCCCTTTGTCACCGACACCAACACCCTTTATTCCGGCAGCCGCCACAACGCCGTGGACCATCTGCTCACGGCCGTGGAGCACGGCTTCGACTACGCCGTGCTCGGCGCGCCGGTCATCATCGCCGACGGTCTGGACAGCACCAACGTCCTGGAAGTGGCGATACGCGGCAAGCATTTTGAGAAGGTCAAGATCGCCGGCGACATCGTGCGGGCCGACTCCCTGCTGGTCCTGTCCCACTTCAAGGGCCACGAGCTGGCCGGTTTCGGCGGGGCGGTGAA
>JAEZEM010000363.1 GCA_023417745.1 Pseudomonadota bacterium | reverse complement strand
GTTATACCCCCCCGGGGGGGTGCCGGGCAGCGCCCTGCCGAGTCCGGGCAGCGCCCGGCGGGTCCAGGGCGGAGCCCTGGAGATGATCTTTTACAGGATTCGTGTTACCCAAGCCGCCGCAGCGGGGGTCGCCAACCGGATGGTCCGGGAAGCGGCCTACCGCACTGGTTGCCTTTCGGGGAGCGTGCTCCATGCGACAGGACACTGATGCCCTTGGAGCGACAGCGCTCCCCGAGGGCAGCCTTTACGGCGTGCACACGGCCAGGGCTGTGGCCAATTTTCCGGTTTCGGGCCAGCCCGTGGCCCCGGAGCTCATTGCCGCCTTTGCCTGGGTCAAGGCCGCCTGCGCCTTGGCCAACCAGGACGCCGGCCATCTCGACGCGTCCCGGGCCTCGGCCATCGTGGCGGCCTGCCGCGAGATCGCCGCCGGCCGTCAGGCCGAGCAATTCCCTGTCGACGCCCTGCAAGGCGGGGCCGGCACCTCCACCAACATGAACGTCAACGAGGTCGTGGCCAACCGCGCCTTGCAGCTTATGGGCCGCCAGCCCGGCGACGACGAATTTCTTTCGCCGCTGGGGCACGTCAACTTGCACCAGTCCACCAACGACACCTACCCCACTGCCCTTCGTGTGGCGGCGCTGACGCTGCTCAAGGCCCTGGAGACGGCCGCCTCGCGCCTGCAAGACGCCTTGCAGGCCAAGGAAGCGGCCTTTGCCCATGTCGTGAAGGTGGGCCGCACCGAACTCATGGACGCCGTGCCCATGACGCTCGGCATGACCTTTGGCGCGTTCGCCGAGGCCGTGGCCCGGGACCGGTGGCGCATCTTCAAATGCCGCGAGCGCATCAAGCAGGTTCCGCTGGGCGGCACGGCCGTGGGCACGGGCCTGGGCGCGCCGCGCGCGTTTATTTTCAAGGCGGCCGAGCATCTGCGCCATCTGACCGGGCTGCCGGTGTCGCGGGCGGAAAACCTCGTGGACGCCACGGCCAACGCCGACTGCTTTGTCGAGGTCTCGGGCATCCTGTCGGCTTTTGCCGCCAATCTGCTGAAAATCGCCTCGGATCTGCGCCTTTTGGCCAGCGGCCCGCACACCGGCCTCGGCGAGATCCGCCTGCCGGCCTTGCAGGCCGGGTCGTCCATCATGCCCGGCAAGGTCAACCCGGTCATCCCGGAGTGCGTGGGCCAGGCGGCCCTTGCCGTCATGGGCAACCACCAGACGGTGACTCTGGTCGCCGGCCTGGGGCAGCTCGAAATCAACCAATATCTGCCGCTTCTGGCCCATAAACTCCTGGAGTCCATCCGCCTGCTGCGCGACGCCTCGACCGTATTCGCCGACAAATGCGTGGCCGGCATCGAGGCCGACGAGACGCGCTGCCGGGAGCTGGTGGAAAAAAGCCAGGCCCTGGCCACGGTGCTGGTGCCGGCCCTGGGCTACGAGACCGTGGCCCGGCTCATGGACGAAGCCCGTGCCGCCGGCCGCTCCCTGGCCGCCCACCTCGACGCCGTGGGCCTGCTGCCCCAGGCCGAGGCGGCCGAGTTGTTGATGCCCAAGCGGATGCGCAAGCTGGGGTTTGAGGAAGAAGATTATGAATGCCTCCGGCGGCGGGGGGCCTGAGGCCCCCGGCCCCCCCGAATGGGGAAAAGGGGGGCGGGCGGGGCGGCGGCGATGGGCGGCAGCGAGGAAGATAAGAGCCTCCGGCGGCTGGGGCCTGAGGCCCCAGACCCCCGAATGGTTTACAACGATAAGCATCGCCCGAGGGTGGACGAAGGATAGTGGGGATGGAGAGAGAAAAACCTTGGGTGGCGACGGGATTGGCGGAGGTCGAGCTGCCCCGGCGCGTGGCCGGGTCGGATCGGCTGTTCTTCCATGCCGCGCTCTATTCCAATTTCGCCCGGGACCGAGCCATGGCCGACGCTCTGGAGGCGGCGCTGCGCCGCCCCAGGTTCGAACGCCTGGAAGTGGTGTCCCTGGACCCGGTGGCCCGGCCGCCCTACTGGGACGAATTTCGCCTGGCCCTGCGCCAGGACATGACCGCCGCCGCCATGCAGCGGGAATTTTCCGTGTCCGCCGCCTTTCTCGACGCCCTGGCCTCGCGCCATCCCCACCAGGTGCGGCTCCATGTGACCGCCGCCATGCCCCTGGCCCCCATCCTGCTGCTGGATGATGTGGTCATCGTCGGACACTACGCCCACTCCCCGGCTTCCGCGCCGCTGGGGCTGTGGCTGGTGATCCCGGCCGACGTGGCGGTTCTGACGGAGTTGGCCGAGGAAGGGGCGCGGCCCGAATCCCTGGACCCGGCCGAGGTCGGAGCCTACCGGCTGGTCTGCGACTGCCTGGCCGCCCGGGCCGTCTCCAGGCGGCTGGCCTGAGGGCACGGCAACTCCAGAACTTTGTTGGAAAAAACGCTCCAATCCCTTAGCTTTGGATTTTGCGGCGTTATTTCGAGGGCACCATACGCAGGAGCGTCCATGCGACACGATGAAATCGCCCAACTGCTGGCCGGGGCCGACGATCCCGGGCTTTTTTCCGCCGCCGCCGCGCTGACCAAGGAAAATTTCGGCGACGAAGTCTATATGCGCGGGGTGGTGGAATTTTCCAACCACTGCCGCAACAACTGCCGCTACTGCGGCCTGCGCGCCGCCAATACGGCCGTGCACCGCTACCGCATGGCGGTCGACGACATCCTGGCCTGCGCCACCCTGGCCCGGGAACTGTCCATCGGCACCATCGTGGTCCAGTCCGGCGACGACTTCAGCTACAGCCGCGAGGACATCGGCCGGGTGATCGTCGAGGCCAAGGAACGTTCCGATGTGGCCCTGACCCTGTCGCTGGGCGACAGGCCCGAGGACGACCTCCTCTACTGGCGCGAGCATGGAGCCGACCGCTATCTGCTCAAGGTGGAGACCTTTGACGAGGCGCTCTATGCCGCCAGCCGACCGGGGCTGACCTTGGCCGACCGCCTGGCCCGCCTTGAGGTCCTGCGCCGGGCCGGCTACGAGGTCGGCTCGGGCGTCATCACCGACCTGCCCGGCATGACGCCGGACATCCTGGCCGAGGATCTCCTGCGCCTGGCCGACCTCGACCTCGACATGATCGCCGTGGGGCCTTTCGTGCCCCATCCCGACACGCCCTACGGCGACGCCCCGGCCGGCTCGGTGCTTACCGCCTTTCGGGCCATGGCCGTGCTGCGCCTGCTTTCCCCCCTGGCCAACATCCCCTCGACTTCGGCCCTAAACGCCCTGCGCGACGGCGCGCGGGAGCAAGGGCTGACGCTTGGGGCCAACGTCATCATGCCCTCGCTGACCCCGGAAACCGTCAGCCCGGATTACGCCATCTATCCCGGCAAGAACGCCTTTCGCGCCGACGCCCGCTCCCGGGTCGAGGCCGCCCGCGAGGCCATCCGCCGGGTGGGGAAAATTCCCTCCACCGCCGTGGGCGGTTCCAAAAGGAGACGCCATGTCTGAAGCCGCCGCCGAGAAAGCCCCGCGCGGGGTGCGTCTGGTCATCACCTTTGTCGGACGCCGCAACGCCGGCAAATCGTCGCTCATTAACGCCGTCACCGGCCAGGACGTGGCCATCGTGTCCGATTTCGCCGGCACCACAACCGATCCCGTGGCCAAGCCCTACGAGCTGTTGCCGCTGGGGCCGGTGACGCTCTACGACACGGCCGGTCTGGATGACGAGGGCGAGCTTGGGGCGCTGCGCATCGCGGCCACGCGCAAGGTCTTGTGGCGCACGGACATCGCCGTGGTGGCGGTGGACGCGGTCGGCGGCCTGGGCGATCCCGAGCGCAAGGTGATCGAGGAAGTGCGCCGGCTGGAGATCCCGTTTCTGGTGGTCTTCAACAAGACCGACCTGGCCGCGCCGTCCTCGGCCGATCTGGCTTGGTGCCGCGAGCAGGGCATTGCGGTGGTGACGGCCTGCGCCGCCGACGGAACCGGGGCCAACGCCGTCAAGGAAGCCGTCATGGCCCTGGCTCCGGCCGAGAGCCTGCGCGAGCCGGTCTTGTGCGGCGATCTTTTCGCCCCGGGCGAGACGGTGGTTTGCGTGGTGCCCATCGATCTGGCCGCGCCCAAGGGCCGGCTGATCCTGCCCCAGGTGCAGGTGCTGCGCGAGGTGCTTGACGGCGACGGCGTGGCCGTGACGGTCAAGGACCGGGAGCTGGAGGCGGCGCTTACTAACCTGCGCCGGCCGCCGGCCGTGGTCATCACCGACTCCCAGGTGATCCTGAAGGTTTCCGGCGACGTGCCCGACGAGGTGCCGCTGACCACTTTTTCCACGCTTTTCGCCCGCTACAAGGGCGATCTGCCGACGCTGGCCGCCGGCGCGGCGGCCATCGACAACCTGCGCGACGGCGACGTGGTGCTCATGGCCGAGGCCTGCTCGCATCATGTGCAGTCCGACGACATCGGCCGGGTGAAGATTCCGCGCTGGATCTCCCAGTACACCGGCCGCGACCTGACCTTCGAGATGCACGCCGGGCACGACTTCCCGGACGATCTGGAGCGCTACGCCCTGGTGGTGCATTGCGGCTCGTGCATGCTGGGGCGCATGGAGATGCTGCGGCGCATCCGCGAATGCGTGCGCCGGGGCGTGCCGGTGACCAACTACGGCGTGGCCATCTCCAAAGTGCAGGGGGTGCTGGACCGGGTGCTGGCTCCGGTTTTGCGGTAGCGGGGGTCAGACCGGAAACGTCAGGGTAAACGTCGCGCCATCCTGGTTCTCGGCCACGAGCGCCCCGTGCAGCTGACGAGTCAGGTTGACCACGAGCTGCATCCCAAGCGTCTGGCAGGCCTCCACGGCAAACCCTTCGGGCAAGCCCTTCCCGCCGTCCGCCACCATGACCCGAAAGCCCTCCGGCGTCCGGGACAGACACACCCGCACCTCGCCGGCCTCGCCCGGGACGTAGGCGTGCTTGATGGCGTTGGTCAAAAGCTCGTTGAGCAACAGCCCAAGCGGCGCGGCCTTCTCAATGGACAGGTGCGACGGCTCCAGACACAGCAAAAACCGCACCCCGCCCCGGCCGCCGATGGACGACTCCAACTGCTGCGTCAGCCGCGACACGTAATCGGTAAGCTCAATGCGGCCGAAATCGCCGGTGCGGTAAAGGCCCTCGTGGACCAGGGCCATGGAGGCCACTCGGGCCCGGCTTTCCAGGAGCGCTTCCCGGGCCTCGGCATTGTCCGTGACCTCGGCTTGCAGGAAAAACAGGCTGGAAATGACTTGCAAGTTGTTTTTCACCCGGTGATGCACTTCCCGCAGCAGCAGTTCCTTGTCTTCCAGGGACTGGCGCAAGGCCTCGCCGGCCCGGCAGCGGTCGGTGACGTCCTCGCACACGCACAGGAAATATTCCGGCTCCCCGGCCTCGTCGCGCACCAGATTGACGGTCAGGTTGCAGCGAAGGGCCAGCCGGTCCGACCGGGGCACGGCCGCCTCCCGGGCAAAAGTCGCCTCGCCGCCGGCCAGGGCCGCGGCCATGCCCTGCCGCAACGCCTCCCGGTCCTCGCCTTCGGCCAGTCCGTCCAGGGAGAGGGCCAGCAGTTCCGCCCGGTCGCGCCCGGCCAAGCCGCACAACCGGTCGTTGACCCGCAGCCACCGGCCATCCGGCGCGGCGTGGCCCATGCCCACCGCCGCCTGTTCGAAGGACGACCGGAAAAGCCGCTCGTTTTTGACCAACGCCCTGGCCATCTCGTCAAAGGCCCCTTCGAACACCGAGAGCTCGGCAAAAGGGGCCGACGCCTCGGGTCCGTCGACGCTTCGAGGCAGGCTGGCCGCGAACCGGGCCAGAGGCTCCTCCACCCGCGCCCGCAATTCCTTGCGCAATAGCCCCGACGTCAGCACAAACGCCCCGGCCATGAACACAAAGAGCAGCCCTGTGGGATACAGCGCCGAGGCCACCAGTTCCCAGACCGGCACGGCCAGCAGCACCTGCCAGTTCCCAGGTTCCGCCGTCCCGGCCGTGCCCAGCCACAGCCGCTTGCCCTGGGCGTAGACCAGTCGGTGCCGCCCCGCCTTGGCCGCCAGAAACAGCGGCGTGTCGCCGATGTTGGCCTGTTCGGCCACCAGACGCGATTCCGGGTGGACGATGAGGTTGCCGTAGGCGTCGCAGGCCATGATCCGGGCGCTTGGCATCCCCGCCAACTGCGGCAGTTGCTGGGCCAGCCCGCCCAGATCGAGTTCGCCGGCCAGGATGGCCCCCTGTGGTCCCCGCACGCCGATATAGACGCATAACCTCCCGTCCACGGGCGACGGCAGAGGGCGGGACAGCATGAGCCACTTGCCGCGCAGCCGGTCGAAATGCAGCGGGAAATCCGTCCCGGCCTGCCCTGGCGGCGCGGTCTCGGTCACCACGCCGGCGGCGTCTATCCACAACAGCCGCCGCATGGTCGGTGAAAAACGGAGCAGCTCGCCAAGCGCGTCGCCGCTGACCTCGCCCCGGTCGCTGGGCAAGCGCCGGGCAAAAACCTCAAGCGAAGCATAGGCGTTGTCCAGATAGGCCGAGACAAAGGCGGCCAGGGTCTTGGCCAGGCGGATATTGTCGCGCTCCATGGTCCGCCATTGCAGGCCCGCCGTGGCCGTGGCCAGAAGCGCCAGCAGGGCCAGTCCAGGGGCCACCAGACGCAGCAGCAGGCTGCGGCCGACGACCCGGTTCAAAGGGGAGGGCTGCAAATCAATCTCCCTCAAGGGACGTGAACCGCCCCTCGCGGATGGTGACCAGGAAAGTCTGGCGGTGCACGTCGCCATAGGCGTCGAAGGCAAAGGGGCTCATGAGGCCTTCCTGCTGGCCCAAAGCCAGCAAGGCTTCGGGCAAGCCCGCCGTGCGCCCGCCGGTGCGGCTCAGGGCGGCGGCCAGGACCTCCACGGCTTCGTAAGCATAGACGGCGGCGAAGTTGGCCGGCCAGCCAAAGCGTTCCTGATAGCGGCGCATGAAGTCCTGGAACTGCGGCCGAGGATTGTCCTCGGTATAGCTGGCCGCAAATACGATGCCTTCCACGCTGCGCCCGCCCATGGTCAGGATCTCCCGGGTATAGGGCCAGGTCGGGCACAGGATGGGCAGCCGCAGGCCGGACGCGTCCATGGCCCGGGCCAGAGCGGCCACGTCCTTGGCCGAGGCGGCGGCCACCACGGCTTCGACGCCGTTTTTTGTCGCGGCCTCAAGCAGCGCCGCCCAGTCGACGCCCTCCCGGGAGGAAAACATCCGGCGGCAGGCGACCATCCCGCCGGCCTCGTCGTAGGCCTGGTCGAAGGCGTCCAAAAAGCTTTGGACGTAGGAGAGGTTGTCGCTGTCGCCAAGCAGGCAAACCGTGGGCCGTCCGGCTCCGACGGCATGACGGGCCAAAGCCAGCCCCCAGGTGACGTTGGTGGGGATTACCCGAAAAAAGAGGTCTTTTTTGCCCGAGAGTTCAGGCGTGGCCGTGGTCGGCGAAATCATGACCAGGCCGGCGGCGGTGGTTTGGGGCAAGGCAGCCAGGGTCTGGGCGCTGGTCATGTGGCCCACGATGGCCGAAACGCCGGCTTTGATGAGCTGGGCGTCGGCCTCCACGGCGTTTTCCGGGGTGGAGCCGTCGTCGCAGACCACGAGCTCAAGCGGCCGGCCGGCGATGCCGCCCCGGGCATTGACGGCCTCCACGGCCAGGGTCGCGCCGTTGCGGCCCTGCACTCCGAGATCGGCCCGGCCGCCGATGAGCGGGCCGCTGTAGCCGATGAGGATGGGGTCGTCCCGACCGCAGCCCCAGGCCAGCAGGGCGCAGCACAAAGTCAGCCAGACGACAAAACGCATTGACAACCCCGCCCCGACCCGCCTCAGGCTGGTCGGCAAAGCAAACAAGATTGTTATCTTTACGTCAGCCCGCCCACCGCCGCAATGGCCTTGTCGCCGCCCCGTCGTCACGCCTTGCCACGGCCGCCGCCCTCCCGTACCTTGGCCCCATGCAACGCAAGCCCCTTACCCTGCGCAACAACGAGGAACGCCGCCTCCGGGCCGGACACCTGTGGGTGTTCAGCAACGAGGTGGATACGAAAAAAACCCCGCTGACGGCCTTCGCCCCAGGCGAGGAAGCCCTGGTCACAGCCTCGCGCGGCCGGCCCCTGGGAGTGGCCACGGTCAACCCCGGCTCGCTCATCTGCGCCAGGCTCATTGACCGCGACCCCGAGACCGTCCTTAGCGTCGACTTTTTCCGCGCCCGGCTGCGCGAAGCCCTGGCCCTGCGCCAGCGGCTCTACCCCACGCCCCACTACCGGCTGCTTTTCTCCGAAGGCGACCATCTGCCCGGCCTGGTCCTGGACCGCTTCGGCGACGTGGTGGTCGGCCAGTGCAACACCGCCGGCATGGACGCGCGAAAAGCCCTGATCCTGGAAGCGCTGCTGGCCGAACTTTCGCCCCGGACCGTCATCTGGCGCAACGACAGCGCCTCGCGCGATCTCGAAGGCCTGCCCCGGACCGTGGAGGTCGCCTACGGCGAAGCCCCGGACCACCTCGACGTCGAGGAGGACGGCGCGCGTTTTGCCGTGCCGGCCCTGGGCGGCCAGAAGACCGGCTGGTTCTACGACATGCGCGAAAACCGCTCCAAGCTGTGCCGACTGACTGGCGGGCGCACGGTGCTCGACCTTTTCGCCTACGCCGGAGCCTTTGGCGTGCGGGCCGCCCTGGCCGGCGCGACCAAGGTGGTCTGCCTGGATTCGTCCGAGGCGGCGTGTTCCATGGCCGCCGAAAACGCCGCCCGAAACGGCGTGGCCGACCGGGTGACGGTGGTGCGGGCCGACGCGGCCGATTATCTCGAAGCCGCCGCCGCCGAAGGCCGGACCTTTGACGTCGTGAGCCTGGACCCGCCGGCCCTGGTCAAGCGCAAAAAGGACCTGGAAGCGGGACTCAAGGCCTACGAACGCTTCAACCGGCTGGCCATGGACGTGGTGGCCGACGGCGGGCTTTTGATGACCTGCTCCTGCTCCCAGCACGTGGACGCCTACGAGCTGCGCCGGGCCGCCCTGCGCGCCGCCGCCGGCCGCAACCTGCGGGCCCAGATCCTCGACCAGGGCCGCCAAGGCCCGGACCATCCCGGACACCCGGCCATGGCCGAGACGGAATACTTGAAGTCGTTCATGCTGCGGCTGGTGCGGCCGTAGGGGGGGGGGGAGAGAAGAGGAAGATGCCTCCGGCGGGGGGGGGGGGGGGGGGGGGGGGGGGGGGGGGCCGCCGCCCGCG
>JAEZEM010000356.1 GCA_023417745.1 Pseudomonadota bacterium | reverse complement strand
ATGGAGCCAAAAAGCCCATGGGTGAAAAGCGCAATGTCCGGGTCGAGGCCGCCCGCATCGCCCGGGGGCCGGTTGCCGACGCGGCCGAGGTCAGCGTGGCCGACCTGGACGCGCTCATTTTGCCGGGTGGCTTTGGCGCGGCGAAAAACCTGTGCGACTTCGCCGACAAGGGCGGCAAGGGCACGGTTTTCCCATCGGTAGCGACGCTCATCAAAGCCATGCATGAGGCCAAAAAGCCCATCGGCGCCATCTGCATCGCCCCGGCCGTGCTGGCCCTGGCCCTGGGCGAACGCCATCCCCGCCTGACCATCGGCAACGATCCCGGCACGGCCCAAGGCATCGAGGCGGCCGGCGGCGTCCATGTGGCCTGTCCGGTGGACGGCATTGTCGTGGACGAGACCAACCGGCTGGTGACGACCCCGGCCTACATGCTGGGACCGGGCATCGCCGACATCGCCCTTGGCATCGAAAAACTGGTTGCCGCCGTGCTGGAGATGGTTGAAAACCGCCAGCCCATCGACCTGTAGCGGCCTGCCTGGGGCCATGGGCTTGGACGGCGTTTGGGCCGCTGGAATCGTTTTCGTTTTGGCGCAATGAGTGGTGCATGACCGTTTTACAAGATGACCATGCTGGTCCCCCGGGGACCAGCCTCCTGGGACGGGCGCGGCGACGGCTTTTCATCAATGCCGACGATTTCGGCCTCACCGACGGCGTGACGGCCGGCATTGCCGAAGCCTTGGCCGCCCGCGTGGTGGGCGGAACCACGGCCATGGTCTGCCCGGACGGAGCCGTAGAGCGTATCCGGCGCTGGGGCCAGGCGTTCGCCGGCCGGGTGGGACTGCATCTCCAGCTCACCGGCAGCGCCCCCTGTCTGCCGCCCGAGGAGCTGCCAACCCTGGTCGGGGCCGACGGAAAGTTTCCGCGCAAGAAGGTGGCCGTGGTCGACGTCAACCCCGATGAAGTCCGCCGGGAATGGCGGGCGCAGTACCGGCGCTTTCTCGAAACCGGACTTGTTCCCAGCCACCTCGACGCCCACCACCACATCCACAAGCGGCCCGAGGTGTTCGGGGTGTTCGTGGAGCTGGCCCGGGAATGGGGCCTGCCGGCCCGGGCGCTGTCCGACGACATGCGCCGGGCCATGGACGCGGCCGACGTGGCCCATGCCGACGTGTGCGTCACGCGCTTTTTCGGCGAGGACCTGACCACGGCCAAGCTTCTCTCCCTGGTGGACGCGGCCTTTGCCGCCCTTGGCGGCGAGGGCACGGTGGAAATCATGTGCCACCCCGGCAAAAGCGACGCCGCCCTGGCGGCCATCAGCGTCTACGCCGCCGCCCGTGAGGAAGAGCTGGCCGTCCTGGCCGCGCCCGGGCTGGCCAAGTCTTTGGCCGGACTCGGCGTGGCGATTATCGGGCCGGATGGACTGGCCGCGACGGCGGCCTAATGCTTGCGACGTTTGGCGTAAGCGCCCAAGACAAGGAACACGGCATGCCGCGAAAATTGTTGTTGTCCATGCGCAAGTTCGTGGCCCCGGAGTTTGTTTTCGGCCGTGGCGGGCTGGCCTTGGCCGGACGGCAAGCGGCCGGGCTTGGGGTGCGTCGGGCGCTTTTGGTGGCCGATCCCGGGCTTTTCCCCTTTGGCTGGCCCCAGCGCGTCCAGGAAAGTCTGGACGAGGCCGGCGTGGCCACGGTGCTTTTCAGCGACCTGTCCAGCAACCCGCGTGACCACGAGGTCATGAACGGGGCGGCGATCTTCGCCGAAACCGGTTGCGACGCCATCGTGGCCGTGGGCGGCGGTTCGGCCATGGACTGCGGCAAGGCCATCGGCATTGTTTCGGCCAACAAGCGCCACGTGCTTGAATTCGAGGGCATCGACAACGTCGAACGCCCAGGCCCGCCGCTTTTGTGCGTGCCGACCACGGCCGGCACCGGTGCCGAGGTGTCCCAGTTCGCCATCATCACCGACACCCAAAATCGCCGCAAGGTGGTCATCGCCAGCAAGACGCTTATTCCCGACGCGGCGCTTATTGATCCCGACGTCACCGTGACCATGCCGCCGGACTTGACCGCCCACACCGGCCTTGATGCCCTGACCCACGCCGTGGAGGCCTATGTGTCGAGCGCCAGCGGCCCGGTCACCGATCTTTTCGCCCTGGAAGCGTCGCGGCTGGTCGCCGCCGCCCTGCCGGCCGCCCTGGCTGACCCCGGCGACATCGAGGCCCGGGGCTCCATGCTCCTGGGCAGCCTTTACGCCGGCCTGGCCTTTTCCAACGCCATCCTCGGCGCGGTCCATGCCCTGTCCCACAGTCTCGGCGGCCTGCTCGATCTGCCCCATGGCCTGTGCAACGCGATTTTGCTTGACCACGTCATCGCCTACAACTACGACTCCGCCCCGGAGCGCTTCGACGCCCTGGGCCAGGCCCTGGGCGCGGTCATGGAACCGGGCGCGGCCCAAGACAACCGACGCGCCGCCGTGATCCAGGCCTTTTCCGATTTCAAGCGCCGCCTCGGCGTGACCCAGGGGCTGGCCGAACTCGGCATCTCCCCGGCGGTTTTCGCCGATCTGGCCAGGCGCGCCCTGGATGATCCCTGTATGCTCACCAACCCCAGAAAACCCACCCTGGCCGAACTCGAAGCCGTCTATGCCAGCGCCAGCCGATCCCTCGCCTAGGTCCGACGAACGCCTCACCCGGTTGCTCGGGTTTGGCGAACATTCGGTCAGCAAGAGCTACTATCCCGAGCTGCGCCGTCGTCTGGAGGAGCTTGAGCGCTTCCGCTCGCTTTTGGACCAGACCGGCGACGCCATCTTTCTCGTGGATGTGGCCACGGGGCGCATCGCCGACGCGGCCGGCGCGGCCGGGGCCATGCTGCGGTTGGAGCGGGGCGATCTGCGGGGACTGCCCTTTGAAAATTTTTTGCCCCCGGATGCCGTGCTGCGGCTGCGCGGGCTTTTTTCCGGCGACTTCGCCGCCGGGCGCGTGGAAACGAGCCTGTCGCGTCCGGGCGACGAGGCGGGCGGCAGCCTGCCCGTGGAGATGACCTTTCGTCTGGCCCAGGGCGAGGCCGGTTCCGTGGCCGTCATCGTGGCCCGCGACGCCACCGAACGCAAAAAAAATGAAGAGGCCCTGCGCCGGGCCGAGGAACGCTACCGGGGCATCGTGGAAAACGCCGCCGAAGGCATTTTCCAGAGCACGCTTTCCGGTCGGCTCATGAACGCCAACCCGGCCCTGGCCTCGATCCTGGGCTACGTCAATCCCGAGGAACTGCTGCGCTACGTCAAAAGCGTGGTGGACGAGGTGGTGGCCGCTGCCGAGGACCGTCACCGCATCCGCTCCGAGCTGGAACGCTACGACGAAGTGAAAAACCTCGAAGTCCAACTCATCACCAAATCCGGCGCGCACATCTGGGGGCTTATTAACGCCCGCCGCATCCGGGGCGAGGAGGGCACGCCCGAGCGTTTCGACGGTTCGGTTCAGGACGTCACCATCCGCAAGCAGGCCGAGCAGACGCTGATACGCTACCATGACGAGCTGGAACAGCGCGTGGCCGAGCGCACCGCCGAACTCACCCGCATCAACGAGCGCCTCGTCCACGAAGTGACCATCCGCAAGCGCGCCGAGGAAGCGGCCGAAGCCGCCAACCGGGCCAAGTCCGATTTCCTGTCCATGGTCTCCCATGAGATCCGCACGCCCCTGACCTCGGTGCTCGGCTTTGCCGTGCTCATCAAAAAGCGCCTGGCCAGACTGTTGCCCGCCTCGGTCGTGGACACGCCCAAAAAACGCCTCCAGGCCGAGCAGATCCAGGACAACCTCGACATCATCGTGGCCGAGGGCGAGCGCCTTAAGCACCTCATCAACGACGTGCTCGATCTGGCCAAGCTCGAAGCCGGCAAGATGGCCTTTAAATCCGAGCCCGTGGACCCGGTCGAAGTGGTGCGCCACGTCATGAACGCCTCGGCCGGATTGTTGCAGAACTCAAAAGTCGTCCTGGACACCCGCATTGAGGGCCGCCTGCCCCTGGTCCGGGGCGACCGCGACCGGCTGATTCAGGTGCTGGTCAATCTCGTCTCTAACGCCATCAAGTTTACCGACCACGGCTATGTCGCCTGCCGGGCCCGGGCCCAGGGCAACACCATCGTCATCGAAGTCAGCGATACCGGCATCGGCATTCCGGAAGCCGAACAGGGCAAGGTGTTTGAGAAGTTCAATCAGATCGGCGGCACGCTCACCAACAAGCCCAAGGGCACCGGACTTGGGCTGACCATCTGCAAACACATCGTGGAGTCACACGGTGGTCGCATTTTTTTTGTATCCAAGCCCGGAGCCGGCAGCACTTTTACCTTTACTCTGCCGATTGCCTAAGTCCGCCTGTTGCGGTATGTCCCCGTCCCCCGGCGGCGTGGCCGCCGCCCGCCGCAAACGCCCTTGAAGGATTCCTGCATGAAAAACGTCGCCAGAAACGAAGCCCTGCGCAATATCGCCATCATCGCCCACGTCGACCACGGCAAGACCACCCTTGTGGATCACATGTTCCGCCAAAGCGGCCTGTTTCGCCAGAACCAGGAAGTTACGGACCGCATCATGGACAGCATGGATCTCGAGCGTGAGCGCGGCATCACCATCGCCGCCAAGAACTGCGCCGTGATCTGGAAGGGCGTGAAGATCAACATCATCGACACCCCGGGCCACGCCGATTTCGGCGGCGAAGTGGAACGGGCGCTGTCCATGGTCGACGGCGCGGTGCTTCTGGTGGACGCTTCCGAAGGCCCGCTGCCCCAGACCCGGTTCGTGCTCAAAAAGACCCTGGACCGGGGA
>JAEZEM010000320.1 GCA_023417745.1 Pseudomonadota bacterium | reverse complement strand
TACAAGTACACGCCGCTGGAAACCTCGTTTGGCATCAACATGCTGGTGGTGGCCGACAATCGTCCGGCCCTGCTCAACATCAAGCAGATGCTCGAGCACTTCCTGACCCATCGCCGCGACGTGATCCTGCGCCGCACCAAGTTTGATCTGCGCAAATCCGAGGAACGCGCCCACATCCTCGAAGGCCTGCGCATCGCGCTCGACAACATCGACGAAGTGGTGGCCATCATCCGGGCCTCCAAAAACGCCGTCGAAGCCCGGGAACGCTTGATGGAGCGCTTCGGCCTGTCCGAGCGCCAGGCCCAGGCTATTCTCGACATGCGCTTGCAGCGCCTGACCAACCTGGAGCGCCAAAAGCTCATCGACGAGTACAACGAGCTCATCAAGCTCATCGAATACCTGCGTTCGATCCTGGAAAACGACGAGGTGCTCCGCGGCGTCATCCGCGACGAGATCAAGGAAATTCAGGCCCGCTACGCCACCCCGCGCAAGACGGAGATCCTCGAAGATCTTGAAGGCATCAACATCCTTGATCTGATCCCCGATGAGGACGTGGTCATCACCCTGTCGCGCCGGGGCTACATCAAGCGCACCAAAATCGACAACTACCAGCAGCAAAAGCGCGGCGGCAAAGGCATTGCCGGGGTGTCCACGGCCGGCGACGACTTTGTCCAGTCGTTTTGCGCCACCACCAACCACCAGCAGTTGCTGCTTTTTACCAACCTCGGCCGCATGTTCATGCTGCCGGTGCACCAGATTCCCGAAGGCCAGCGCACGGCCAAGGGCGCGCACATCGCCAACTTGCTGCCCATGGACAAGGAAGAGTTCGTGGCCACGGCCCTGTCCATCCGCGAGTTCTCCGAGGAGCGCTATTTCCTGTTCGTCACCCGCAAGGGCATGGTCAAGCGCACCTGCACCGACCTGTACAAGAACTGCCGCTCCACCGGCATCATCGCCGTGGGACTTAAGGAAAACGACGAGCTCCTGACCGTCAAGGAGATCGACGACGAGACCGAGGTCTTGCTGGCCACCCAGCAGGGCCTGTCCAACCGCTTCCACATCAGCGGCGTGCGCCCCACCGGCCGCGGCGCGGCCGGCGTCAAGGGCATTGCGCTCAAGGGCAACGACCGGGTGGCCGCCGGCGTGGTCATCACCAACGCCAGCCGGGCCGAAGTGCTGACCGCCTCGGCCAACGGCTACGGCAAGCGCACCTCCATCGAGCACTACCCCATCCGCAACCGGGGCGGCTCCGGCGTCATCAACATGCGCGTGACCCCGAAAACCGGCCAGGTCATTGGCGCGGTCATGGTCGGCGACGAGGACGAACTGCTGCTGCTCACTTCCGCCAACAAGATCATCCGCCTGTCCGTCTCCGGCATCTCGTCCGTGGGCCGGGCAACGCAAGGCGTCATGCTCGTGCGCATGGACGAAAACGATACCGTCATAGGCTTTGACCTGGTCGATCCGAGCGACCTCGACCGGTGCGCGCCCTCTGGCGAATAACCAGCCTCGTCGCGACCTGCTGCCTGGGCCTGCTCCTTATGGCCCAGGCAGGCTGCGACGGGCCGCGCGAGGACGGCCCGGCCCGGCTTCTGGAAACCGCCCGGCGCGCTTTTCTCGACAGTCAGTATTTGCGGGCCGAAACGGCCTACGAACAGTATCTCCAAGCTTATCCCAGCGGCCCGGACCGGCTTGAGGCCTGGCGAAGGCTGGCCGACATCGCCCTGGATTTCCGGGAATCCCCGGACAAGGCCGCCACGCTTCTGGAAGCCGCCGTGCTGGAATTTGCCGGCGACCCGGCCACCAAGGCCGACTTGCTGGCCACGGCCGCCGGTCTGCGCTTTGACCGCAAGGCCTACGCCCGGGCCGCCGCCGACTGCCGGGCCGTGGTCGATCTGGCCGGCGCGCCCGACCAGCGACGCCTGGACTGCCAGCTGCTGCTCGGTCGGCTGGAACTGGCCCAGCGAAATGAAATCCAGGCTATTGCCCGCTACGAAGCCTGCCGCCAGTCCGATCTTCCCGGGACGGAAAGCGCCCGGTGCGCCCTGGCCCAGGCCGAGTTGCTGCTGCGTCTGGAGCGGGTCAGCGAAGCGGAACCGCTTTTGCAGGAGATTTTCGCTGCGGCAAGTCTTGCTCCGGCCCTGCGCGCCCAGGCCGGCTTCGCCCTGGGCCAGCTCAAGGAAGCCTCCGGCGACAAGGCGGCCGCCCGGGACATCTACAAGGCGGTCAGACCGTTGCATCCCAATCCTCTGGTCGTAGACAAACGGCTGGAGTTGCTTGATAATTGAAGCTGATGTTCGGCCCTTGCCGGAACTCTTTTTTGTCATGGAAATTGACGGCCTTGGCGACGCCCTGATACCGTTGCCGGCAAAACCCCTGGACGGCAACCGCATGGTCTTGGATCTGTTTCGGAAAAAAAAGCCCGCCAAGGAAGACGAGGCCACGCGTCGGCGAAACGCCGACATCCTTGACCTTGCCCTGGCCCAGCGTTCCAAGGTCCATGTGCAGTTCGACGAGGCCGACAGCGGCCTGACCGGCGTCACCGCCACGGTCATGGCCGTGGCCGAGGCCGGCGTCGTTCTGGAGCTTGGCGGCGTGGCCGCCCTCAAGGACCGTTTCATCGGGAAAAACGTCACCTGCTTTTTCCGCATCGTCGAGCGCGAGGACCGGCATCGGGAGATTTTTTACAATTTTTCCGCTCCTATCCTGCGCATCCGCCAGCTACCCGAACGCCCGCCCCAGGTGGCCCTGGCCTTTCCCGCCGCCCTAAACGGGGCCCAGCGCCGCAAAAGCTTGCGCATGCGCCCGGATTTCAACCAGTTTTCTCACATCGCCCTGTGGAAATACGAGGCCTCGGGCGGCTTCGACATGGCCAAGCCCACCGTGGCCCACAGCCATTTCAAAACCGGCCTGGCCCTTATGGAGAACATCTCCGCCGGCGGCCTGCGCTTTCGCCTCAAGCGCCAGCACGTCAAGGATCAGGGCCTGGATCCCAAAAAGGGCGACCGGTTCATCATCTTTTTTACCTTCAACGAAAAAGTCCCCAAGCTGCGCGAGGAATACTGGCTGGTGGCCAAGGTCAACAACATCCAGCCCGAGCCGGTGTCCGGCGAACTGGCCTTGGGCCTGGAATTCGTGGCCAACGGCGTGCGCCAGGAGTCGGGCAAGGTCGAGTGGTCCAAGATCGAAGACAACGTCATCGACGACATGGCCCAGCGCATCTATCTCTGGCACGTCTCCCTCTACCGCGACCGGGGCCTGACCTAACTGTTTTTCCTTTTTCCCAGGAGGCCGTCATGCAGGTGAGCCATCTTGATTTTACCGGCTACGGCGGCCGGCGCGTCCATCTTGGCGTCACCGGGTCCGTGGCCGCCTACAAGGCCCTGTCGCTGCTGCGCCGCGTCCTGGCCACGGGCGCGTCCGTCGGCGTCAGCCTGACCGAGGCTGCGGCCAAGTTCGTCACGCCGCTGTCCTTCGAAGCCCTGGGGGCCGATCCGGTCACGACGAGCCTGTTTGATCCTGCCTCGGCCAATTTCGCCCATCTGGCCCCGGCCCAGACCGCCGATCTCCTGGCCGTCGTGCCGGCCACGGCCAACACCATCGCCAAACTGGCCCATGGCCTGGCCGACGATCTGCTGTCCTGCCAGGCCCTGGCCTTTGACGGGCCGATCCTGTGCGCGCCGGCCATGAATCCCCGGCTGTGGACGGCCGCCGCCACCCAGGACAATTGGAAGACGTTGCTTAATCGCGGCGTCCTTGGCGTCGCCCCGGACTGCGGGGCCATGGCCTGCGGCGAATCCGGCCAGGGCCGCCTTGCCGACGAGAACGCCATTTTCACCACCCTGCTGCGGGCGCTTTCCCCCAAGGATCTGGCCGGCAAGCGCGTGCTGGTGAGCTTAGGTCCCACCCGCGAATATTTCGACGCCGCCCGGTTCTGGTCCAATCCCTCCACCGGCCGTATGGGGGCCTGCGTGGCCATGGCCGCCTGGCTGCGCGGGGCCGAGGTCACGGTGGCGGCCGGCCCGGTTTCCTGGTGGTTCCCCGAGGAAGTGCGGGTGATCGGCGTCACCAGCGCCGCCCAGATGCATGAGGCCTGCCTGGACGTCTGGCCATCGGTCGATTACGGCGTCATGGCTGCGGCCGTGGCCGATTTCTCGCCCCTCCCCTTTGAGGGCGGCGGCAAATTCAAGAAGGACGCGGCCGGGGAGCGTCCGCCCCTGGAATTTACCCCCACTCGCGACATCCTGGCCGCCATGGGCGGCGTCAAAAAGTCCGGCCAGTGCCTCATCGGCTTTTGCGCCGAGACCGACAATCTGGTGGAAAACGCCCGGGGCAAGATGGCCCGCAAAGGCTGCGACGCCATCATCGCCAATCCCATCGGCCGGTCCGACGCCGGCTTTGCCGCGACCTCCAACGAAGCCGTGGCCCTGGACGCCAACGGCCGCCAGGAAACCTGGGGCAACATCCCGAAAACCGACATGGCCATGAAGATATGGGACTTCTCGATTCGCTCCTAGAGGTGCCCGAGCGCCTGCGCGTCTGGCAGATGGCCGGGGTGCGCCATTTCTACCTTGATCCCGAAGCCGTCTCGGCGACCGGGGAAACGTCCGCGCCCGAGTCCGATCTGGCTGGTGAGGCCGCCGTTGCCCAGCCCATGGCCGCCGCCATGCCGGACGAGCCGGCCGTGGCCAAGCCGTCCATGCCGCCTACGCCCGAGACGGCTATGACCCGCCCTGCGGCCGCCCAGACGCCTGCCTCGGCTTCGCAAGCGGCTTATGCGGAGCACAGGCCGCCCCGAGCTTCCCAAGCGCCCCAAGGCTCCCCTGCCGCCCCTCGTGCCGCCTTGCCCGACAACCCCGACCGCTGGCCCCTGCCCTGGCCGACCTTTTTCGCCAAGACGCCGCCCACGCCGCGTCTGGTCATCACCTACCGCGAGCTGGGCCTGGACATGGCCGGCCAGTCCGAACCCCGGCGGCGCGACCTGTGGCGGCGGCTTATTGCCGCAGCCGGTCTGGCCGGCAAGGGGTTGGTGGCCTTCTGGCCCCTGGCTCTGCCCCAGGGCGGGGCGCTCACCGAAATGCCGCTGCACTTCGCCTGCGGCGTGGCCCGGCTCAACCCCGAGCTGGTCGCCGTCTTTGGCGAGATTTCCGATCCGGCCCGGCAGGAGCTGGCCGCCCGGGCCGCCTCGGCCTTGGCCGTCCTGCCGCCACCTCACGCGCTCTACAACCCCGATCCGGAGGTCTGGGAGCATGTCGTCGCCACGCTGCGCCGCAGTTAAGCTGCAAAGCCTTTTCCTGGCCCTTTTTCTCGTTGCTCTCGCTTCGCCGTCTCTGGCCTACACCGTGCTCGAAGCGCGGCTCCACAGCGCCATCAGCCCGGCCCAGGCCGACATGCTCGACGAGGCCATTGCCGAGGCCGTGGCCAAACCGGCCGACCTGCTGCTGTTGTCCCTGGATACCCCGGGCGGCAGCGTGGAGGTCATGCGCCGCATGGTCGGCTCCATTTTAAACGCCCCCATCCCTGTCGTGGTCTACGTCTCCCCTTCCGGGGCCAGGGCCGCTTCGGCCGGGGTCTTCCTCGTGGCCGCCGCCTCGGTCGCGGCCATGGCCCCCCAAACCACCATTGGCGCGGCTTCGCCCATTGGGCTTGGCGGCAGCGATCTGCCCAAGACCTCGGATCTCAAGATCAAAAACGATTTGACCAGTTTGCTGCGCGGGCTGGCCGACCGGCGCGGCCGCAACGTCAACTGGTATAAAAAGGCCGTGGACGAGGCCGCCACCCTGACCGCGCCCGAGGCCGTGGCCGAACGGGTGGTCGATCTCATGGCCGTAAGCTCCCGCGATCTCCTGGAACAGATCGGCAAGCGCGGCGTCCCCACGCCGACCGGCACGGTCCGGTTCGACGGCGCGGCCGCCGCCATCGTCGCTTACGAGCCGGGTCTGTGGCATACGCTGCTGTCCTGGCTCCTCGACCCGTCCATCGCCTACGTGCTGCTGCTGCTGGGCGTTGCCGGCGTCTTTTTCGAGCTGACCACCCCTGGGGCGGTGTTGCCCGGGGTGGTGGGCGGCATCGCGCTCATTTTAGCCCTTTACGCCTTGTCCATCCTGCCAACCAACGCCGCCGGCCTGCTGCTCCTGCTGGCTGCCGGCGGGCTTTTTCTGCTGGAGCTGCACATCACGAGCTTTGGCCTCCTGAGTCTGGCCGGCATGGCTGCGCTGTTTCTCGGCTCCCTGCTGCTCTTTCGCTTTGACGGCCATTCCGGGCTGCCGTTGTCGCTGATTGTGCCCACCGTGGCCGGCGTGTGCGCCCTGCTTCTGGGCGCGGTCTGGCTTTTGGCCAAGTCCCAGCGCCAAAAGCCCAGGCTCGGCCTGACCGCGCTCTACGGCCAGACCGCCCTGGTGCGGCGCTGGTCCGGCCGGGCGGGCAAGGTGTTCGTGCATGGCGAGATCTGGGACGCCAGGCTCGCTAACGACGCAGGGACCACGGATTTTGCCCCGGGCGAGCCGGTGGTGGTCGTCGGGCACGAGGATTTCGTGCTCCTTGTCGCGCCCCGGCCGGAAAATGTCGCCGCCTGACGCCCTGAACGAGCGGTTTTGGCGCAGGGTCAAGACAACACGGCCTAAAGCTGATAGGCCTGAGACGGCCGGTTTTTTCCGGCAAGGTTCGACTCCCGGACGATTCCCCTTACGGAGGCCGTCATGATCGGATTTCTTCCCCTGGTCGGCATCGTTATTTTGCTGCTCATCGTTTCGCTTCGCGTGCTCAACGAATACGAACGCGGCGTGGTCTTTCGCCTGGGCCGCATCATCGGCCCCAAAGGACCGGGTTTGATTCTGCTTTTTCCGGTCGTTGACCGCATGACCAAGGTGTCCATGCGCACCTTTGCCCTGGACGTGCCCCATCAGGACGTCATCACCCGGGACAACGTGAGCATCAAGGTCAACGCCGTGGTCTATTTCCGGGTGGCCGACCCCAT
>JAEZEM010000399.1 GCA_023417745.1 Pseudomonadota bacterium | reverse complement strand
GGGTTGCTCCCGAAGGTTGATCCTGTATGGTGAGCCTCCTTTACCAGGAAATCTTTCAAGCGGCGTTGCCTTCACTGGCGGCTGCTTGACTCACCTATCGGCGGCTCTGAAAAACCCTTTAGCCATTATTTTTTCTGCAAGAGAGAAAATAAGCGTCCAAAATGGGGCTGAAAGGCAACGACAGCGCCCAGCGCAAATAAACGCCTGTGGCGCGATGCACGATATTTCAGTGGGTTGGCTTGGCGGTGCGGAGGCGTTGCAAAGGAGGTCAAGATGCAGGCTGGTCATGACTCCTATCGGACGCTTTAATGATCCCATTAGGCGGGTAGGGCATTTTTTTTTGAGAAATTCTAAAGTTCGTTGGTGTACAGTCGTTGCAAGCGCTCCAGGGGGGCGCTCCAGGGGCTGGCCATGGCGGCGCTCCTGAGAGGCGCTGTCTCACCAAGAGCGGAGTGGCAGCGCGTCGAGACGTCGGTTGGCGTCGGCTGCCGAGCCGGCTTGCCCGGCGGAGATTTCTATGTCACTGTAGTTGTTATGTTAAGTCAAATCTAACAGAGGAGGATGCGATGCGGGCAACCCTGTTTGGTCGGCTCTTTTTGGCCTTGGCCCTGATCCTGTTGTTCTCCGGCTCGGGCCTCGCCGCCGGTGAGACGCTCATGATGGCCACCACCACGAGCACCGACGACACCGGGCTTTTGCCGGTACTGGGCGAGGCCTTTAAGAAGGACACGGGCATTGAGCTGAAGTGGGTGGCCGTGGGCACCGGCAAGGCTCTGGAGCACGGCAAGAACTGCGACGTGGACGTGCTGCTCGTCCATGCCCCGGCGGCCGAGAAAAAATTCGTGGAAGAGGGCAACGGGACCAAACGCACCGAAGTCATGTTCAACGACTTCATCCTTGTCGGTCCGGCCGAAGATCCGGCCAAGATCAAGGGCAAGAAAGCCGACGAAGCCCTGGCCGCCATCGCCGCCGCCAAGGCCCCGTTCATCAGCCGGGGCGACGACTCCGGCACCCACAAAATGGAACAGTCCCTGTGGAAGGGCGCGGGACTTGCGCTGCCCGACAAAGAGACCTGGTACGTTTCGGCCGGCCAGGGCATGATGGCCACCCTCAACATGGCCGGCGAACGCAAGGGCTACACCCTGGTCGACCGAGGCACCTACATCTCCTACGAGGATCAGGCCAAGGGCAAGCCGGCCCTGGTGGTGCTGGTCGAGGGCGACAAGCCGTTGCTCAACCAGTACAGCGTCATTCCGGTGAATCCGGCCAAGTGCGAGAAGGTGAAGATCAAGGAAGCCGTGATCTTCTCCGACTGGCTGGCCTCGCCCAAGGGCCAGAAGGTGGTCGGCGACTTCACGGTCAAGGGCAAGAAACTTTTCACCCCCAACGCCGCCAAATAACGCCCCACGACACGCCATGCGGGCGCGCCGGCCGTTGACGCCGGCGCGCCCGACTGCCACAACGACAACATGAACTATATCCTCGACGGCCTGCGTCAGGCCCTGGAGTTGCTTCTCGGCGGCGATCCCGCCACCTTCTCGGCCGTCTGGACCACCTTGCTCGTCACCTTGGAGGCCATGGCCGCCACCCTCGTCCTTGGCGCGCCGGCCGGCTTTCTCCTGGGCTATGCCGATTTTCCGGGAAAGCGGGCGGCCCGGTTGGCCGTTGAAACCTTTCTTTCCTTCCCGACGGTGGTCATCGGCCTGGTGGTGTATGCCTTCATCTCCCGGCGCGGCCCCCTGGGCGAACTGGGCCTTTTATTCACCGTGCCGGGCATGGCCGTGGGCCTGACCATCCTGGGCCTGCCCATCGTCATCGCGCTGACCGCCCAGGCCGTGGAAAACCTTGACCCCCGGCTGCGACCCACCCTGTTGACCCTGGGGGCCGGCCCCAGGCAGGTCTTTTTCGCCACGCTGGGCGAAGCCCGTTTCGGCCTGCTTCTGGCCGCCACCGCCGCCTTTGGCCGTATATTCTCCGAGATCGGCATTTCCATGATGCTTGGCGGCAACATCAAATGGTCCACCCGCACCATCACCACGGCCATCGCCCTGGAGACCGGCAAGGGGGAATTCGCCACCGGCATCGCCCTGGGGATCGTGCTTATGATCATCGCTTTTGCCGTCAACCTGGCCGCTTCGGCCTTTCGCCGCCGGTCGGCCGCATGAGCGCTCTGTACGAACTGGATCACGTGGTCCAGCGTTACGGGCAGCGCGAGGTGCTGCGCCTGGACGCCCTGGCCGTGCCCGAGGGGGCGATCATCGGACTGGTCGGCCCAAACGGCGGCGGCAAGTCCACCTTGCTGCGGCTGCTGGCTTTTCTGGAAGCCCCGGCCGAAGGCACGATCCTCTACCGGGGCGAACCGGCCGGGGGGCGGGAGTACGCCCTTCGCGGCGAGGTCACCTGCTTTCCCCAGGAACCGTATCTGCTCAAACGCTCGGTACGGGCCAACGTGGCCTTTGGGCTGGAGGCGCGCGGCGTGTCGGAGGTGGCCGAGCGTGTGGAAACGGCCCTGGCTCTGGTCGGCCTTGATCCGGCCCGGTTCGCCGGGCGCATGTGGCATCAGCTTTCCGGCGGCGAAGTCAAGCGCGTGGCCCTGGCCGCCCGGCTGGCCCTGCGGCCCCGGGCGCTGCTTTTGGACGAGCCCACGGCCAACCTCGACCGGGACAGCGCCGAACTGGTGCGCCGGGCCGTGACCACCGCCCGGGAGCGCCACGGCACGACGCTCGTCATCAGCGGCCACGACCACGACTGGCTGAAGGCCATCTGCGACGACATGTTGTGGATACGTGACGGCCAGCTTGTCGCGTCTTCCCGCGAGGACGGGCACGCCGCTTGGCCCCAGCCGGCTGGCTGACGCCGTCCATTGTTTTTCGAGACGACAATTTCCCAAAGGAGAACACGCCATGAAGGGCGTCCAGATTCTGGGATTCAAGAAATCCGGCAAGACCACCCTGTGCCAGGCCTTGCTGGCCGAATTGGCCGGCCGGGGCATCGTCCCTTGCGCGCTCAAGTGCACCCACAACCCGGGCATCGACAAGCAGGACACCGACACCGACCGGTTCATGACCTACTGCCGCACCGTGGGGGCCGTGGCCGGCTCCGAGAGCGCGCTTTTTTTCAATACCCCGCGCAAGCTGTCGGACATGCTGGCCATGCTCGACGGCGAGGTGCTGGTCATGGAAGGCGGGCGGGAACACGCCGTGGCCCCGCGAGTGCTGGTTCTGCGCGAGCCGGCCGAGGCGGCCGAGCTGTCCGACCTGGGCATGGTGCTGGGGACTTTCGGCCAGGTGCGCGCCCCGGGGCTGCCGCATATCGCCTCCGTGGCCGAGCTGGCCGACCTGACGCTGGCCAGGGGCTTCGTCCTGCCGGCGCTGGACTGCGCCTCCTGCGGCCGGGACGACTGCGCCAGCCTAGCCGCCGAGATCATGGCCGGCCGGGCGACGCCGGGCGACTGCGCCACCACTCAGGTGGCCATGGCCGTCAGCGTGGGCGGGCGAAGACTGACGCTCAACCCCTTTGTGGAGCGCATCCTGGCCTCAGGCATCCGGGGGCTTCTCTCCGAACTCAAGGGGTTCGGCCCTGGAGCGGTTGAAATCCGCATCGACTGACCTCGTGCCGCGTCCACGAAAAGCCCCTCGGGCGTGTCTGAGGCAAATGCCTAAAATATTTATTTCCATTAGAAAATACTATCGTATTGTTTAAGAGATGTGGAACAAGCTGGGCCGGGCAGGGCGGGCGCGTCCTGCCCGGCTCCATGCAATTGTCGCGGAGCGGATTTACGGACGTCACGCCGGGATCGTATTGTCTTTGGCCGGCTTCGGGCGTATTGTGAAAAAAACCGCTACCCGGAGGGTTCCCGATGACCAGCGCCTGGGACGACGACGTCGCCGGCATGGGGTTCGATCCCGGTCCGGCCGGGGACCCGGCCATTCTGGACCGCCAGGTCAT
>JAEZEM010000276.1 GCA_023417745.1 Pseudomonadota bacterium | reverse complement strand
AGGATAAAGGCGAAGGGTTCGGTGACGGCAAAGGGCAGGCCGGACTGGGCGGCCACGATGTCGGAGAGGTCGAGCGAGCGCGCCCGCATGACCACCGGCACCAGCGACAGCCCCAGGGCCAGCTCGTAGCTGATCATCTGGGCCGCGCCGCGAATGCCGCCCAGCAGGCTGTACTTGTTGTCCGAGGTCCAGGCCCCCAGGGCCAGGCCGTAGACGGCCAGCGACGACAGGGCCAGGACCAGCAGCAGCCCGACGTTGGTGCGCACGATGACCTGGGGCACGGCGTGCCCCAGGATGGTCAGCGTCTCGCCGAAGGGCACCAGCATGAAGGCGAGCAGGGCCATGCCGGCGACCACGGCCGGGGCCACGAGGAAGATGCGGCGGTCGACGCCGTCGGGGATGATGTCTTCCTTGAGCAGCATCTTGAGGCCGTCGGCCAGGGGCTGAAGCAGGCCGAAATAGCCGACCCGGTTGGGGCCGTAGCGGACCTGGAACCGGCCCAGGAGCTTGCGCTCCAGGAGAATCATGTAGGCGGCTAGCCCCAAGGCCACAGCCAGGGCCACGGCCATCTTGACGAGCATCACGCCCGCGCCAAGGAGCAGCTCGACGGTCATGGCGTTTCCTTCCGGCGCAGGCCGCCTGGTCCAAGCGTTAGGGGCAGGGCGTCAAATCGCGGCAACCGGGGCACGACCACCACGCCGCGAGCCAGGCCAGGGTGCAGGCGCACGACGGCCACGGCCGGCGCGTCGCCGCAGTCCAGGGCAACCGTCGCGCCGTCGGCGAGCCCCAGGCTCGCCGCGTCGTCGGGATGGAGCAGGGCCACGGTCGGTCCGGTCTTGTCGGCGAGAAACGGCGCGTACCGGGACAGCTCGTCGCCGAAAAAGGGCGTATCCAAGACCACGGCCAGGCCTTCGGTCGGCTGGGGCGGGGTCGCGTCGGGCGCGGCCGGCTCACGGCCGGGGTAGGCCGGGCGCTGGCCTTCGGCGGGAAGGGTCAGCGGGTCCAGGCCGGCCAGGACGGGATGCGCGGCCAGGGCTTCGGCCAAGGGATGGCGCGGCAGCTCCAAATTCAGGACGCGGCCCAGGCGGTCGCACCAGAAGGCGGCCGGGGCCGGGTCCGTGCCGGGAAGCGGCCGGGCGTAGTCCCGGGGCGGATGGTCGCCCGCGCCGTCGGCCAGCACGGACAGGCCCGGGACCTGGACCGGTTCGGCGCGCTGGAGCCGGCCGTCGCTGGCGGCCAGGGTTCCGCCGGTTTCGAACAGGGCGGCGGTGGGCAAAAACACCTGGGCGGCGGCCACGGTGGGCGTCGGCAGATGATCAAGGACGATCAGGGCCTCCAGGGCGTCGAGCCGGGCGGCCAGGACCGGGGCGGCGGCGAAGAGGTCGGTTTCGACGGCAATAACGGCTTTGATCCGGCCGGCGGCCACGTCCTCGGCCAGCTCTTCCAGGCCCGGGGCGTCGGTGGGAGCCAGAAGGGCCGCGCCGGCCGTGCCGGCCTGGGCCAGCACAGGGAACAACCCGAACCGGTCGTCGCCGGGCAGGCTGCGGGCCAGGGCCGGGACATACACCAGGGCCGGGCGCTTGGCCTTGGCCATGGCCTGGGCCAGGGCCTCCAGACGCGGCCACAGCTCGGGCGTCAGGGGGAATTGTTGCTGGATAAGCCCCGAGGCGTCCTCGCCGGCCCCGGCCACGGCCAGGACCGCCGCCAACTGGCGCGCGGCCAGGGGCAGATGGACATGGTCCAGGGGCAGGGCCAGAGGCCGGGGATCGGCCAGGAAGATGGCGGCTCCGGCCCGGGCGGCCTGGCGCAGGGCCAGGGTCAGCATGGGCGCGTCGGATAGCGGCGAAACGCCCGCCACCAGCACGGCGTCGGCCTTGACGAGCTCGGCCAGGGACCGGGCCCGGGGCGGAGTCAGGGCGTACAGCGCCTGCCGGGCTTGGGCTTGCTCCCTGGCGGCGGCGAAAAAGGCCGGTTCGCGCCAGCCGGCCGCCCGGGCCAGGGCGGTGAGCGCGGCCTGGGTTTCCATGGTGGAGCGCTGGCCGCCGACAACGGCCACGGCGGCGGGGCCATGACGTTTGGCCGCCGAGGCGAGCAGGCCGGCGGCGGCGCGCAGGGCTTCCTCGGGCGTGGCCGGCCGGCCGGCGGCCAGGGGCGCGCGCGGCCGATCCGGGGCGGATTGGTAGCCAAAGCCGTAGCGGCCCCGGTCGCAGATAAACGCGCCGTTGACCTCGGCGTTGTCCCGGGCCTCAATGCGGGCCACCCGGCGGTAGCGCGACAGCACCGTGACGTTGCAGCCAAGCGAACAATGCAGGCACACCGACGGGGCGCGCTGGCAGTCCCAACGCCTGGCCACGAACCGGCCGGGCTTGTCGGTCAGCGTGCCGGTGGGGCACAGGTCGGCCAGATTGCCGGCAAAGGGATTGTCCAGGGGACCGTCCTCGAACCGGCCGAAATAGACGCGGTTGGCGTTTTGCATGGGACCGAAATCGCGGTAGCCGCAATACTCTTGGTAGAACCGGGCGCAGCGGTAGCAGTGGATGCAGCGGTTCATCTCGTGCTGGATAAACGGCCCCAGGTTCTGGTCCTGGTAGGTGCGCTTGCGGCCCGGGAAGCGGCGCAGGCTGTGGCCGCCGGAGATGGTCTCGTCCTGGAGCAGGCACTGGCCGCCCTCGTCGCAGACCGGGCAGTCGTGGGGATGGTTGGCCATGAGCAGTTCGATGATCTGGCGGCGAAAGGCCACGGCCTTGGGATGGCCGGTCTCGACCACCATGCCGTCGGCGGCCAGGGTCATGCAGCTCATCTCCAGGCCCTTGACCGGCCCCTCGACGAACATCACGGCGCACAGCCGGCAGGCTCCGGCCGCGCCCAGGGCCTTGTGCCAGCAAAAGCGCGGGATCATGATCCCCGCCCGCTCGGCGGCCTCGATGACCGAAACGCCCTTTTCCACGGAGATGGGGCGACCGTCGATGATCAGATCGGGCATTGGTCCTCCGGGCAGGGGGTGGGGCCGAACTGGGGCGGCCGGGTGCCGCAGGCCTGGCCGCGCACATGGGGCGGCGGGTTGCCGAAGGGGCAGCGCTTTTCGGTGATGTGGGCCCGGACCTCGTCCAGGAAATGGGTGAGCAGGCCGCGCAGCGGCTCGGCTGCGCCCGGGGCGAAGGCGCAGTAGGCGAGGTCGAGGACCGGCAGCATTTCCTGAAGCATCCCGATGTGCTCCTCGGTCCCCTGGCCGCCCTCGATACGGCGCAAAAGCTCGCGCACGTAGGGGATGCCCTCGCGGCAGGGCGTGCACCAGCCGCAGGATTCCCGGGCGAAAAATTCCATGAGCGACAAGGTGGCCCCGACCAGGCAGGTGTCCTGGTCAAAGACCATGAGCGAGGCCGTGCCGAAGCGCTGGCCGGCTTTTTTCATCGGATCGAAGTCCATTTCCAGGTCGAGCAGGGCCTCGGGCAGATAGGGCGTGGACGCGCCGCCGGGGATGACGGTCTTAAACGTCTTGCCCGGGGCCATGCCTCCGGCGTGGGTGAAGATGATGTCGCGGATGGTGACGCCGATGGGCAGCTCGTAGCAGCCCGGCCGGGCGACCATGCCCGAGACGCTGTAGAGCTTGGTGCCCGAGCCGGTTTCCGAGCGGGCCAGGGATTTGAACCAGGCCGGACCGTTGCGCACGATGCCGGGCAGGTTGGCCAGGGTTTCCAGGTTGTTGACGATGGTCGGACAGTCCCACAAGCCCTTCACGCTGGTGCGCGGCCCGCCCTTGCGGGGATTGGGCCGCAGGCCCGAGATGGCCTTGATCTGGGCCGAGGCCTCGCCGCAGATGTAGCGGCCGGCGCTGCGGTGGACGTGGACGTCGAAGGAGAAATCCGTGCCCAGGATGTTCTTGCCAAGAAACCCGCGTTCCCGGGCCACTTGGGTTTCCTGCTCGATGAGCTTGGCGTCGCCCTCGTAGGAGGGGCGGATGAAAAAGACGCCCTCGTTGGACCCGACGGCGTAGGCGCACAGGATGATGCCCTCGATGACGAGGTGGGGATCGACGTTGACCAGCACGCGGTCCTTGAAGGTGCCGGGCTCCATCTCGTCGGTGTTGATGACGACGTAGCGGGTGCCGACATGGTCGGCCGGGATGCCCTGCCATTTGCGGCCGGCCGGAAAGCTGGCCCCGCCCCGGCCGCGCAGGTCGGCGTCCAGCACGAGCTGCAGCACTTCGGCCGGGGTGCGCTGGCCGATGGTGGCGCGAAGAGCCTCGTAGCCGCCGCCGGCCATGTATTCGTCGATGGTGGCCGGCCGGCCAAGGTGGCGGTTTTTGAAAAGCACTTGCGGGATGTCTACTTGCATCGCACCGGCTCCTCGGTTCCCGCCCGCAGTTCGGCGATGACGGCGTCCACGGCCTCGGGGGTGAGGCGGTCGTAGAAGCGGCCGTTTATGAGCATGGTCGGGGCGTTGTGGCAGTTGCCGACGCAGGCCGCCGGCAGCACGGTGAACAGGCCGTCTTCGGTGGTGCCGCCGGGCGGCACGCCCAGGGTGCGGCAGAGGTAGTCGAAGATGGAATCCTGGTGGAACATCCAGCAGACCACCGAGTCGCAGACGTGGATGACGTAGCGCCCCACGGGCCGGCGGTAGAGGTAGTCGTAGAAGGTGGCCAGGGATTCGAGCTCCAGCGTGGTCATGCCGAGGACCTCGGCGGCCCGGTGCATGGCCTCGTCGCACAGATAGCCGTAGTGGTGCTGCAGGGCGTACATGACGTCCACGGCGGCCTCGCGGGGATTGTCCACGACGGTCACCAGGCGGCGCAGTTCGGCGCTCAGTTCGGGCGGCAGGGGCGACATGGGGCGTCAGGCCTCCGGGCGTTGCCGCGACTCGACTGGCGTGCGGCGGTTATGGCGTGGCTGGGCGGGTGTCGTCATGGCGGTTACCGGTCGATGTCCGGCAGGATGTAGTCGTAGGAGGCCAGCACGGCCACGCAGTCGGCGATGGAAAGCCCTTCGATGATGTGCGGCAGGGCCTGGACGTTGGCGAAACCCGGGGTGCGGATGCGCATCCTGTAGGCGTGGCAGCCGCCGTCGGAGACCACGAAATAGCCTTGCTCGCCGCGCGGCGCTTCGGTGGCGGCGTAGGCCATGCCCGAGGGCAGGCGCGGGCCGCGCGTCACGTTCACGAAATGATGAATGAGGCTTTCGATGTCTCTTAGCGCCGCTTCCTTCTGGGGCAGGCAGTAGCGGGAGTCGGCCGAGAGATAGCGTCCTTCCGGCATCCTGGCCGCCGCCTGTTCGATGATGCGCAGGCTCTGGCGCATCTCGTCCATGCGCACGAGGTAGCGGTCGTAGCAGTCGCCGTTTTGGCCGGTAGGCACGTCGAAGTCGAAGTCGGCGTAGGCCCCGTAGGGCATGGCCTTGCGCCGGTCCCAACTCACCCCGGCGGCGCGCAGGTTGGGGCCGGTCACGCCCCGGTCCACGGCCTGGGCGGCCGTGATGCCGCCAACGCCCCTGGTCCTGGCTCGCACGATGGGATTTCTGGTCACCCCGGCGTGGTATTCCTTGAGCCGGCTGGGGAAGATTTTAATGAACGCCTCGACCTGCTCCTTCCAGCCCTCGGGCAGATCGGCGGCCAGGCCCCCCAGGCGCAGCCAGGACGGATGCAGCCGGCCGCCGGTTATCGTCTCGATGATGTCCAGCACCATCTCGCGCTCGCGAAGCGCATAGAAGATGGGGCTCATCATGCCGAGGTCCTGCAGGAAGGTGCCGAAATACATGAGATGGTTGGACAGCCGGAACAGCTCCGAGAGCATGACCCGGGCATAGGCCGCCCGGGGCGGGACCTCGATGCCGGCCAGTTTCTCCACGGCCGTCACGTAGGACAGATTGTTGGCGATGCCCGATAAGTAGTCCACCCGGTCGGTGTAGGGAATGAACTGGTGCCAGGTCTGGCGCTCGCCGATTTTTTCCACGCCCCGGTGGTGGTAGCCGATGTCGATGCCCATGGCCTTGATGCGCTCGCCGCGAAGGGCCATGACGAAGCGGATGATGCCGTGGGTGGCGTAGTGGTGGGGGCCGAAATTGAGCAGATAGTCGCCCTGTTTGGCCCGCTCGCCGAGGATTTCGGCGGCGTCCACCGGGGCTAGGCGCGTGCAGTCGTCGCGGGTGAAGGCCGGCATGTTGGTGGCCCGGCCCTCGTAGTCCTTGCGCAGGGGATGGCCGCTCCAGTCGCGGTGGGTGAGCAGTCGTCTGGGGTCGGGGTGGCCGTCAAAGCGCAGGCCGAACATCTCGGCCGCCTCGCGCTCGTACCAGTTGGCCGCGCTCCAAACCCCCGTGGCCGTGGGCAGCGCGGCGTCGCGGCTGGGGAGCGGACAGAGGAGCCGGACCATGGTCGCCCGGGACAGCGAGGTCAGGGTGTACACGGCCGTGGCCTCGTGGCCGACCGGGGGCTTGCGGGCGGTTTCGTCGATGGCGGTCAGGTCTTCCAGCCGCTCGAAGCGGGTGGGGGCCTTGCGCTTGAGATGGTCGAGCACTTCCGGGATGCGGGTCGGGGCGACCTCGAAGGTCGGCATGTCGCCGGGCGCGTCCTGGCCGGCCACGAGCTTGGCGTCGCCGCCAAAGACGGCGGCCAGATCGGCGGCCAGCACTTCCTGTTCGCGGGACAGCGTCAGTCCCGGGGCCGGCGGGGTCCACAGCACCTCGGCCCGGGAGCCGGCAAAAAGCGGTTCGGTGGCGGCCGTGCCCCGGATGGGGATGCCGGCGTAGCCCGGGCCGCGCGTGTCGCGGGCCTTGGTTTGGCCGTCGATCAGAAAATCCTCGCGCCCGCCCTGGGAGCCGCCGGGCAGATGCAGCACCGGCCGGGCCGGGCGTTCGCCGGCGTCGATCTTTTTTTGCAGGAGCATGAGCCCCTCGAAGACCGCCTCGGGCCGGGGCGGGCAGCCCGGGATGTAGACGTCGATGGGCAAAATCTGGTCCGAACCTTGGACCACGGAATACACGTCGTACATGCCGCCGGAATTGCTGCATGAACCCATGGAGATGACCCACTTGGGGTCGCTCATCTGCTCGTAGAGCTGCAGGGCCACCGGGGCGATCTTTTTAAACATCGTGCCCGAGACGATGAGCACGTCGGCCTGCCTGGGCGAACCCCGAAAGACCTCCGAGCCGAAGCGGGCGATGTCGTAGCGCGGCCCCCAGGCTGTGGCTTCCTCGACGAAGCAGCAGGAAAGTCCGAAGAAAAAGGGCCAGAGGCTGTTTTTGCGAGCCCAGTTGATGACGGCGTCGGCCGGGCGGAAGAGCTGGTCGGCGGTCGAGGTCACAGGCCTTCCTCCTCGTCCCAGTCAAGCGCCCCCTTGGACCAGGCGTAGGCCAGCCCGATGCCCAGGATGACGATGAAGACGGCCATGCGCAGATAGCCGGACAGCCCGAGATCGGGCCAGGCGGCGGCGTAAGCGATGATGTAGGCGGTTTCGACGTCAAAGAGCAGAAACAGCACGGCCACCAGGAAAAAGGGCACGGGATAGCGGAACCGGCCCGGGCCGGTGGGGATGATGCCGCATTCGTAGGGCTGTTGCTTGGCGGGGCTCGGCCGGCGTCGGGTCAGGAAGCCGGAGAGAAAAAGGATGACGGCCATAACGCCGCAAACGATGCCGACATAGACGACAAGGGGCAGCGCCCCGGGATTCCAGGGAGAAAAGGGCGCGTCCAGGGGGACATAGGCCAGGGGCTGGGGCATGGGGCCTCGCTTGTCGGCGTTGGCGTCGCCCGGACCGCAAGGGTCCGATTGCCTGCCACCATACCCGCAACCAGATGAATTGCAACCGCTTCGCGCGGCAAGGACGTGTCGAAACGGCCCTGCCGGGCCTAGGGCAGAAGCGACCCCGGAGCCGGCGGCCGGGCGAAAAGGGCCAGGAGCCGGTCGTTGACCTCCCGGCCGGAGAGTGTCAGCGGCAGCCGCCAGCCGAAGCCCGTTTCGGCGATACGCTCGCCCACGGCCCCGATGTCGAAGCCCACGGTCCACAGCCCGGCCCGCCAAGCTTCGGTCAGGGCGTAGCACCAGGTTTCCGGCCACACCGACAGGCATAGCGCCGCCTGGCAGTTAAGCTCCGGCACCACGCTCGCCGCCTCGCCCTCGGCGTAGCGGCCGGTGACGAACACCCGGCCCGTGCCGAAAAGCGCGAAATCGTCCTTGGTGAACCCGGCCACGGCAAAGGCAAGCGGCAACTCGCGCCGGGCCGCATCCCGGGCCATGGCCAGCAGCACGTCGTAGCCCTTGTGGGAGCCGATGGCCCCGATGAGCGCCAGCCGCAAGGGCGTGCGGCCGTCCCAGGGGAGAAAGGCCGGGGGCGGCGGCGGCGCGAAAGCCGGCTCGGGATGGGGCGCGACCACAAGGGGCGCGTCCGGGAAATGGCGGGCCAGGCGCGCGGCCGCGTCCCGGGAGGGAACCAGCACTCGGCCGGCTCCGGCCAGAAGCCGGGCCGAGCGGACGACCAGCTCCGGCGCGGGCGGCAGATCGTTGTCCAGGGGCACGCCAGCCGCGACGCAGCGCAGGCAGGCCTCGGGCGCGGGTTCGTCGCAAGGCAGGCCCGTGTCGTCCAAAAGCGTGATGCGCGGGCAAAACCAAGCATAGTCGTGGACGCGCGCCTCGTAAGGCAGGCCCAAGGCTTCGGGCAGGGACAGGACGAGCTCCGGCAGATCGAGAAAATGGTGGAGGACGACGCCGGCCGTGCCCAGGGCGCGCAGATCGGCCAGGAGCGCCTGCCAGTCGTGGGGCAGGGCGTAGACGAGGTTTGGCGTGTCCGGTGCGCCGGTCAGCGTCAGGCGCACTCGGTTGTCCGGTTCGGCCTCTCCGGTCGAGGCGGCCGGCTCAGGTGTCGCGCCGTGGCCGGCCGGGACGAGCAGCCCGGCGTCGTAGCCGAGTTCCGCCAGTTCGGCCGCTTCCTCGGCCAGCCGCCGGGCCGTGCCGCCGTCCAGACCGTGGCACAGGCGAAGGATCAGCGGCGCGCGGGCCGTGCGGGTCAAGCGGGCCATATCCGCCGCCCGGCGCAGGGGCAGGGCCGGATCGCGCCGGGTGAAATCGGCTATGATGCCCAGGTAGTCGGGATGGCGCGCGGCCAGGATCGCCAGATTGCGGGCCAGGGCGGCGTCCTTGGACGTCCCGAAGGAGGCTCCGCCGGCATGGACGACGTAAACGTCGGCGCAAAGGACGTTGCGCCGGCCTGACGCGGCGGCCCGGCGGCAAAAATCGTTTTCCTCGCCGTAGCCCCGGCCAAAGGTGGCGACGTCGAAATCGCCCAGGGCGGCCAGGGCGTCGCGGCGGATGTAGAGGCAAAACCCGACGCCCGTGGGGATGTCGCAGGTCCGGCCGGCGCTTATCCGGGCCAAAAGCGCGTCCAGGGCGGCCGGGGCGATGTCGCCGGGCAGGGGATTGTCGGCGTTGAACGCCGGGTAGGAGCAGATGGTGGCGTTGTTGGAAAAGGGCGTGGCCGTGGCGATGTCCGGGGCGTTGTAAGCGGCGGCGGCCAGACGGTCGAGCCAGCCGTCAAAGACCAGGGCGTCGCTGTTGAGCAGCACCACATCGTGGGCCGGGCCGTAGGCCATGCCCCGGTTGGCCGAGGCCGGGAAACCGAGGTTGGCCGCGTTTTCGAGCAGAATGACGCGCCCGGTTCCGGCCAGCTCGCGCAGCCAGTCGGTGAGGCGCGGGTCGGGCGAGGCGTCGTTGACCACGACAAGCCGGGGCCGCACCTGTCCGGCGGCGCGCAGGACCGATTGCAGGCAGGCCCGGGTTTCGGCCAGGCCCTTGTAGACCGGGACCACCACGTCGACGACGGCGGGCAGGCTAGGCATAGCTGACCTCGGCCGGGCCGGCCGTCAAGGGCGAGCCGAAAAGGGGGATGCCGTCGTCGGCCCGCACGACCTCGAGCACAGCGGCGTCGAGGTTTGGCGGCAGGGCCATACGGAAGCCGCCAAGGGCCGGGAGGCCGGTCAGAGGCGTGGCGGCGACGCGGCCCAGAGGCAGGCCGTCGGCCAGGACGAGGGCTTCCGGGGGCGTGGGCGAGCAGCGGCGCAGGCAGCCCGTGACGGTCGTCCCGTCGCGCCAGGCCGCGCCCCAGGCCTGGCCGCCGCAGCAGACGTCCAGGAGGCCGGCGGCCAGCCGCAAGGTTTCCAGGCAGTCCGGGGCGCGAAGCAGGGC
>JAEZEM010000253.1 GCA_023417745.1 Pseudomonadota bacterium | reverse complement strand
AAAAGTCCGGAGGTCCCTTTGGTCCGTGAAGGGCGTCTGACGCGGGCGGGAAGATTGGGGCGCTGCCCCAAGCCCCGCCGGGGGGCTCAGCCCCCCGGCCCCCCGACCTGGGGGGCCGGCGTCCGCCGCGCACGACGATTGAAGCACGGTGCATAACGCGCCACCCCATTAAAAGTTTTTGGGAAGGGGTCCGGGGAAACCTTTTTTTCAAAAAAGGTTTCCCCGGCCGCCGGAGGCATCTTCATCATGAACATGACAAACAAAAAAGGCTACTACGGCGACTTTGGCGGGCAGTTCGTGCCGGAACTGCTCATGCCGCCGCTGTTGGAACTGGAAGAGGCCATGCGCACCATCGTGCCCAGCGAACCGTTCAAGAACGAGTTGAACGCGCTGTTGGCCGATTACGTGGGCCGGCCATCGCCGCTGTATCGCTGCCCCAACCTGTCCAAGGAGTTGGGCTTTGATTTGTGGCTCAAGCGCGAGGATTTGAACCACACCGGTGCGCACAAGATCAACAACACCATGGGCCAGGGGCTTCTGACCAAGTACATGGGCAAGACGGCGCTTTTGGCCGAGACCGGGGCCGGCCAGCACGGCGTGGCCACGGCCACGGCTGCGGCCATGCTGGGCCTGGACTGCATCGTCTACATGGGGGCCGAGGATGTTGTGCGCCAGGCCCACAACGTCAAACGCATGAAGCTGCTTGGGGCCGAGGTCGTGCCCATCGAGTCCGGCACCAAGACCCTCAAGGACGCCATCAACGCGGCCCTGCGCTATTGGATCGCCGAGCAAGGAACGACGCACTACTGTTTCGGCACAGCCGCCGGGCCGCATCCGTTTCCGCTTTTGGTGCGCGAATTCCAGGCCGTCATTTCCCTGGAAGCCCGGGCCCAGTGCCTGGACAAGATGGGCCGGCTGCCGGATTACGTCGTGGCCTGCGTCGGCGGCGGCTCCAACGCCATCGGCATGTTCCACCATTTCGTGCCCGACGCCTCGGTCAAGCTCATCGGCGTCGAGGCCGGCGGCACGGGCGAGCCGGGCTGCTACAACAGCGCGCCCATTAGCCTGGGCACGCCCGGGGTGCTCCACGGCATGCGCACCATGCTGCTGCAAACCAGCGAAGGCCAGATCGAACCGTCCCATTCCGTGTCGGCGGGCCTGGATTATCCCGGCGTCGGCCCGGAGCACGCCTTCTACGGGGCTTCCGGTCGGGTGCGCTACGACATCGCCGTGGATGATCAGGCCCTGGCCGCCTTCGAGACCCTGTGTCGCCGCGAGGGCATCATCCCGGCCCTGGAGAGCTGCCACGCCGTGGCCTGGGTGCTGAACCACGCAAGCGAGATACCCAAAGGTTCCCAAGTCGTCGTCTGTTTGTCGGGACGCGGCGACAAGGACCTCGGCATCATCGAGGCCCACGAAGCCAAGCTTGGAGGCGCGAAATGAGCCAGTCCATCCTGACCGCACGCATCATGGAAGCCCTGGGCGCAGGGCGCAAGGCGCTCATTCCCTTCCTGCCCGGCGGTTTCCCGGACAAGGAGCGCTTTTTCGACGAGCTGGCCGCCCTGGATGCCGGCGGGGCCGACGTCATTGAGATCGGCGTGCCCTTCTCCGATCCCGTGGCCGATGGGCCGGTGGTGGAGCAGGCCAGCCTGGATTGCCTCTTAAACGGCACCTGTCTGTCCTGGCTTTTTTATGAGCTGGGCAAGCGCAAGGGCCAGTACCGGGCCGGGCTGGTGCTCATGGGCTACTACAACCCGTTTTTGCAGTACGGCCTGGAGCAGTTGGCGGCGGACGCGGCCGACGCCGGGGTGGCGGGATTTATCGTCCCGGACCTGCCCCTGGAGGAATCCGGCCCGATGCGCGAGGCGCTTTCCAAGCACGACCTGGACCTCATCCCCCTGGTTGGGCTCAACACCTCCGAGGAGCGGCTGGCCGCCTACGCCAAGGACGCCCGGGGCTACGTCTACTTCGTGTCCGTGCTCGGCACCACCGGCATGCGCGAATCGTTGCCCACCGAGGTCAAGGAACGCCTGGCCGCCGTGCGCCGCATCTTCAATGTCCCGGTGGCGCTAGGGTTCGGCATCAAGTCGCCTGAGCAGCTCTACGTCTTTGGCGACCTCGTGGATGGCGTGGTCTTTGGTTCGGCCCTTATCGCCCACATCAAGGCCGGCGGCACGGCCGCCGAGTTCATGGCCCGCTGGCGCAGTTGACCGCATTTGATGCAGGCAACGACCGCCGGTATCTCCGAACAGGAGGCCGGCGGCCGCCAAAGGCCCCCGGCCGCTCATGCGACCCGGCCGGGCGGCCCATCCTGTCGCGGGAAGCCGCCATGTTCAGCCAAACCTATCTCGCCTATCTGCTTGCCCTGGCCGTCAGCATGCCCACCCCTGGTCCGGCCATGCTTCAGGCCATGACCCTTGGCATGCGCCACGGCGTCCGGCCGGTGGCCGCGGCGGCCCTGGGCAACGTTTGCGCCACCCTCGCCCAGGTGGCGGCCGTGCTGGCCGGCCTGGCCTTTTTGGCCCGGGAGCCGCTTCTTCTGCGCCTTATTTCCCTGGCCGGCGCAGCCTATCTCGGCTGGCTGGGACTGTGCCTGTGGCGCGCCCCGGCCCGTCTGACCCTGCCCGAGGCCTCCCGGGCCAGCCTCGCCGGCCTTTTTGCCCAGGGGCTTGGCGTAGCCGCCTGCAACCCCAAGGCCTGGGGATTTCTGGCCGCCATGCTTCCGCGTTTCGCTGCCTCGGGCGGCGTGGACGCCGCCACCCTGGCCCTGACCGCCGGCCCGGTGTGTCTGCTGGGATTCGGCGGCATGATGGCCTACGCCCGTTTCGGGGCTTGGCTGGCCGGCCGACTGGCCTCGCCCAGTACGCTGCGGCGGCTCTATCGGGCCATGGCCGTGGCCCTTTGGATCTGTGCAGCTATGACAAACATCCCTTGACCATTGGAAAAATTTTACTATACGTAGCAACAAATAAGGAGACCGCAATGGACATGCTCCCCCCTGAAACAAATCAAGAAATCATTAAAACAGCTACAACATTTTTGGGACGCATAGCAGGCAAGCCAGGGGAAGAGCTAGGGAGCCTTATTACTGATCAAATAAGGTCTATTCGTTTTAAAAACCAAATAAAAATCATTAATAAAGCAAGGGCACTATGCGAAAAGCACAACCTTTCGCCAAAAATAATAAAATACAAAACTCTTGCTGATTTAATCAACTTTGCTGGATGGGAAGACTCAGAGGATATGCAGGAAAGATGGTCTACTTTACTTGCAAATTCATTGACAGACGCGGAATCAGAAAATCAATACAATGCGCTTGTGCACATACTTAATCAAATATCGCCCGTCGAAGCAAGAATAATTGATAAAATATGCGAAACACTAGACGAAGAACACGAAGGAGTAATCAGCACATACCTACCAGACAAAGCCATTCTTTTAAAAGACGACAATTACGACAAAGAAAGACCCCTGCCTTCTAAAAACACACAGGTTTCCATATGGAACTTAATGAGACTTGGATGCATAGCTGATACAGTATTTTTTGGAAGCTCAAATCAAGACATCTATATCTTGAGACTGACTCCACTCGGAAGAAAACTATACGAAGCGTGTAACACGATAACCACACCCCCAAAATAACACACTATCATTCTTGCACACGTTTCAATTTTCCGAATGCAATTAAGAATAAAATCTGCGATAGGCTCCTTATGCCCCAATGCGCCAAAATTCTCTTTGTCGACGACGAGAGCGCAGTGCTCGACTCCCTGCGCCGCAACCTCAGCCGCTGCTATGAGCTGGAGACCGCTGTGGGACCGGAGGCCGGCCTGCGCCGGCTGGAAACCGACGGCCCCTTTGCCGTCATCGTCTCCGATCTGCGCATGCCCGGCATGGACGGCGTGGCCTTTTTGGCCAAGGCCCGGGAAATCGCCCCCGAGGCCATACCGCTCATGCTCACCGGCCACGGCGACCTTGACGCGGCCATGGCTGCCGTCAACGAAGGCCGCATCTTCCGGTTTTTGACCAAGCCCTGCCCGCCCGGCGTGCTGTCCCGCTCCCTGGACGCCGCCCTGGCCCAGTACCGGCTGGCCGCCGCCGACCGGGAACTGCTGCGCGTCACCCTGGAAAACGCCCGACTCAAGGAGGACGTGGAACGCATCATGCGCCACGACCTCAAGACGCCGCTGACCACCATCGTCAGCCTGCCCCAGGTCATGGCCGAGGACGAAAACCTGACGGACGACCAGCGCGAGATGCTCTCGCTTATCGAGGACGCCGGCTACACCATCCTGGGCATGGTCAACCTGTCGGCGGCGCTGTTTAAAATGGAGCGCGGCCAGTACGAGCTGGAACCGGCCGACGTCGATCTCGTGCCCCTGCTGCGAAAGCTCTTTGCCAGCCACGCCGACACGGCCAGACGGCGGGAACTCGCCCTGACCCTGGCCGTCGACGGCCGGCCCGACAGCCCCGAAGCCGCCTGCCTCGTGCGCGGCGAGGCGCTCTTGTGCTGCTCCATGCTGGCCAACCTCATGGCCAATGCCGTGGAAGCCTCGCCCATGGGCGCGACGGTGTCGGTGGAACTGCGTAAGGAGGGGAAAACGGTGCGCGTGGCCATCGCCAACCAGGGCGAGGTGCCGGAAAGCATTCGGGAGCGATTTTTCGAGAAGTACGTCACGGCCGGCAAACCCAAGGGCACCGGGCTTGGGGCCTATTCGGCCCGACGCGTGGCCCTGGCCCACGGCGGCGACATCGTCATGGAAACAGGCGGGGGCGAAACGACCCTTACCGTATCCCTGCCCGCAGCCTGACCAGGCTCGGGCAGCGGTCGCACGCGGAAGAGATCTTGCGGTGGAGCGTTTCCGGGGAGAAGGGTTTGACCACGTAGTCCGTGACCCCGGCCTGGACGGCCGTGAGCACATGGTCGGCGTTGGCCTCGGCCGTGACCATGATGACCGGCAGCTTCGCCAGGGCCTCGCTTTTGCGGATGCGCTCCAAAAGCGACAGCCCGGACAGGCGCGGCATGTTCCAGTCGAGCAGCAGCAAATCCACCCGGCCGGCGTTGAGGATGCGCCAGGCCTCGTCCCCATCCTCGGCAAACTGGACGTTTTTGAGCCCCAGCTGGCGCAAGATGAAGGCAATGGTCTTGCGCATGGGCTGCTGGTCGTCCACCACGAGAATGCTCATGGCGGGGGGCAGACGTGCGGCGGCTTGTTCCTGCGGCGTCATGGCGCCACTCTACGACGCCGGCCGCCAAAAAGCCACGCCCCGGCGGAGCAAAATCCGGAGATCAGTCGCAGCGATGGCGGCTGCAAGCCCCTTCGCGGGTGAAAACCACGGACTCGGCGATGTTGGTGCACTGGTCGCACACGCGCTTTAAGCCATGGGCGATGAAACAGACCTGCACCGCCCGCTCCACCGGCCGGGCCGCGTCGCGCATGACCTCGGCCATCTCCTTGAGGATGGAGACGTTGAGCTCCAAAATCTCGTCGGATTCCTCGCACAGCCGCCGGGCCATGGTCAGGTCGAGGTTGGTGAAGCACTCGGCCGTGTGGGTCAGGAAGTCCCGGGTGGCCTCGGCCAGCTCCACGAGCTTGGGCGGCGGGGCTTGCTGGGCCAGTTCCAGGAGAATGAGCCCGCGCTCGGCAATGTTGACGGCCTGGTCGCCGATGCGTTCGATGTCGCCGGAACAGCGCATGCAGCCGACGATGGCCCGCAGGTCGCCGGCCACGGGCTGATGCAGGGCCAGCATCCGCAGCACCTCGGCGTCGAGGCTGCATTCCATGGCGTCGATGGCGGCGTCGCCGGCGATGACCGCGTCGGCCAGGGCCGGGTCGCGCTCGAACACCGAGCGCACGGCCGTGTCCACGGCCGCCTGGGCCAGGCGAAAAGCGGTCAGGGTTTCGGTTTTCAGGCGCTGCAAATCGGCTTCGATGAGGCGTTCCACGCATTCCCCCGCGGCTGGTCTGGTTATATGCCGAATGCAAACCGTAACCGGCGGCGTCAGGCCTGACAAGGGGCGCGCCAAAATGTCACATTGGCCGCCCGGCCCCCCTTAAAAAATACGATAGTGTTTTTAAAAAAATTAATGGAGTTCGTGCATTGCCCACGGCAAATCCTTTGGCACTTCTCGTGGACGCGACACAAGGGGGCCCTCCCCCCTGACCCGGTCTTGACGGGACCGGCCGAAAAGCCCACACCCGCCCAAAAATGGAATAGGGACGTCGTTATGCCTTTCCCCGCCGCCGGCGCGCCGGTTCTGACCCTTGTCACCGTCTGCATCGCCCAGTTCATGGCCCCGTTCATGCTGACCGCCGTGGGCGTGGCCCTGCCGTCGCTGGGTCGCGACCTCGGGGCCTCGGCCATGCAGCTGGGGCTTATCGAACAACTTTACGTCGTCTCCCTGGCCATGGCCATGCTGGCCTTTGGGCGACTGGGCGACATCGTGGGCCAGCGCAAGGTGCTGCTCCCGGGCTTGGCCCTTTTCACCGGGATGACCTGTTCCCTGGGCTTTGTCGGCTCGGTGGAGATGGTGCTCGTGCAGCGGTTTTTCCAGGGCCTGGGCGCGTCCATGGTGCTGTCCGGGTCGCTGGCCATGGTGGCGGCGGCCTATCCGCCGGAAGTCCGGGGTCGCAAGATCGGCCTGGTCTCGGCCTGCACCTATGCCGGGCTGTCGGTGGGGCCGGTCATCGGCGGCTGGGTCGCCGGACATTTCGGCTGGCGCTACGTGTTTCTCATGTCCGTGCCGCTGGGGCTTTGCGCCACGGCCATGTGCCTGTTCGGGGTGCGCCAGGGCCGGGCCGCCGCTTCGGGCGAACGCATGGACTGGCAGGGCGCGGTGGCCTACGCGGCCAGCGTCGGGCTTATCATGCTCGGCGCGGCCCACGCCCGGGAGCTGCCGTTGGGACCGGCCATGATCGGCGGCGGGCTTATTGGCCTGGCCTGTTTCCTGCGCCTGCAGGCCAAGACGCCTTGCCCGCTGCTCGACGTGTCGCTGTTGCGCCAAAACCGGTTTTTCACCATGAGCTGCCTGGCGGCGCTTGGCAACTACGCCGCCACCTTCGGCATCACCTTTCTGATGAGCCTGTATCTGCAATACGCCAAGGGCTTGCCGCCGCGTCTGGCCGGGCTGGCGCTGTTGTGTCAGCCGGTCATGCAGGTCGTGGCCTCGCCTGTGGCCGGCCGGCTGGCCGAGCGGTTCGCCCCGGCCAAGCTCGCCACGGTCGGCATGCTCGTCAGTTCGGCCGGGCTTCTCGCCTGCGCCGCCAGCATCGGTCAGGACACGCCGCTGTGGCTGCTCGGCCTGGAGCTGGCCGTGATCGGCACGGGATTCGGGCTTTTCATCACGCCCAATTCCACGGCCATCATGGGCAGCGTAAAAAAGCGCCAGTTCGGCCTGGCCTCGGGCATGGTGGCCAGCATGCGCACCCTGGGCATGGCCGTGTCCATGACCAGCGTGACGCTCATTTTCGCCCTGCTCATGGGCGAGTCGGCCATCGGCCCGGACACCCTGCCGGCCTTTCTGACCAGCATGCGCATCGGGCTGACCGCCTTTGCCGCCTATTCCTGCCTGGGGGTCATTTTGTCGTTTCTACGGGGGAAAACGCGCTGACGGCGTTGTCCTTGAAAGGCGAGGAAGCGCCCTTCGAGGACAACGCCGACGCATGGCGCGCCGTTGAAGCGCGGTGCTCGTGCAGCGGCCCTTGAAAAATACGATAGTATTTTTCAAGAAAAGCTTATGGTTTTAATCTGTTGCCGACGAAATGCCCTAGACGCTTTTCGTCGTCGCGGCCCTAATGCAGCACCGGGAAGGCGGCGGTCAGTCCCGTGATGACGAACTGGATGCCCAGGGCCAGGGTGATCAGCCCAAAGATCTTGGTGAAGATGTCCATGCCGGTGCGCCCGAGAAACCGCACAATGGCCGGCGAGTAGTAGAACGCCAGGTAGTTGACGACGCTCATGACGCAGATGGCCACGCCGATACGCAGCAGCCCGGCCATGGAGTGGGCGGATTCGGCGAACAGCACGATGGTCGAAATGGTCCCGGCCCCGGTGGTCAGCGGGATGGCGATGGGCACCACGGCCATGGGAATCATCCGCGACAGGTTGATCGGAGCCAGGGAATCGGCCTCCTCGCAACTGCTGTTGAGCATGGACAGGCCGCTGGAGACCAGCAGCAGCCCGCCGGCGATGCGGAAGGCGGCGATGGAGATGCCGAAAAAGTCAAGCACCGCCGCACCGATGAAAAGGGATATGGCCATAGTAGCCAGGGAACTGGCCGTGGCCACGCCGCACAGGCGATGCTGCACCGGGACTTCGGCTCCCCGGCACAGGTTCATGAAGATCGGCAGGGCCGGAATGTTGTTGGCCACAGCGAAAAGGCCGAGCAGATAATGCTGGAAGGTCATGTCCACGGGGCGTCGTCTCCGTCCTGTCGGGCAGCCGGGGAGCGCCCGCGCGGCCGCTCCCCGGAAGGCGTCCCTTTGTCAGGCGTTATTTGTAGTAGATCTTGATCTCGTTGGTGCCGGGCATGTCGTTGCCCGGAGTCGGCCGGCCGGCGGTGATGACCACCGGTTCGCCCTTCTCGAAATCCGGGCACTCGTTGACGAAGTTCTCCACCTGCTCCATGTAGCCGCAATCGGCGCAGTCGAGCAGGCGCGGCTTGACGCCCCAGGCGAAGTTCAGAAATCGCATGACGCGCGGATCGGGCGTCATGGCGTAGATGTTCTGGCGCGGCCGGCGGGTGGAAGTCAGCCTGGCGTTGGCCCCGCTGACCGTGTGGCACAAGATGGCCTTGCTCTCCAGGTTGTCGGCCATGAGGCAGGCCGAATAGGCCACGAACTTGCGCGGGTTTTTCTCGCGCTTGGGGGCGTAGGGCGAGGCGATGCGCTCCAGATAGTATTCCAGGGCGTTCTGGGAGATTTCCTGCATCACCTTGACCGTGTCCACCACATGGTCGCCCACGGCCGTCTCTTCCGAGAGCATGACGCAGTCCGCGCCGTCCAGGATGGCGTTGGCCACGTCGGTGCACTCGGCCCGGGTCGGGATGGGGTTTTTGACCATGGACAGCAACATCTGGGTGGCCACGATGACCGGCCGCTGGGCATGGCGGCAGGCCCGGATGATTTTTTTCTGGATGATCGGCAGCTCGGACATGGGGCATTCCAGCCCCAGGTCGCCGCGCGCCACCATCACCGCGTCGGTGACGGCCAGGATGGCGTCGAGGTTGTCCACGGCGTTTTGCCGCTCCAGCTTCGACACCACCGGAATCCACACGCCGTGGCGCTTGATCTCGTCCTTGGTCTGGATGACGTCCTGGGCGTTTTGCACAAAGGAGATAGCCACGGCGTCCACGCCGACGTCGAGGCCCTCGTGGAGGTCCTTGATGTCCTTTTTGGTCAGCGCCGGCAGGGGATGGTGCTTGCCCGGGAAGGCGATGCCCTTGTTGGACGAGAGCAGGCCGGCGTTCTGGGCCTCGATCTCATAGAGCCGGTCGGCCTTGATCTCCCGGGTGACGTGGAACTGGAGCAGCCCGTCGCTCAGGTTGACCGGCATGCCCACCCGCAGCCCGGCCAAAAGCGGCGGCACGTCCAGCGAGATGAACACGCGCTCGTCGCGGTCCGGGTCCGGGCGTTCGCCGGGCAGGCCCAAAAGCAGGGCCTCGCCCTTGGCCACGGTGCGTGGGGAATCCGCCACCTCGCCGATGCGGGTCTTGGGGCCGCACAGGTCGGCCATGGCCGTCAGCGGCACGCCGAGTTCACTTTCGATGGACCGGATGGTTTTGACGATGGGCGCGAAATAGGCCGCGTCGGCATGGGAAAAGTTGAGGCGGAAAATACGCACGCCATGGCGCGCCATCTCCAGCATGACATCCGGGGACAGCGACGCGGGGCCGAGCGTGGCCACGATCTTGGTCAGCATGGTTTGCCTCCGTTTAAAGGGCTGCATCCGCCCGGGGTCGCCGGGAAAAAGCGGATGCAAGCCGGACGGGTTTGGGGTAAGACTACCCCCGGCTGGTTGCCGTTTTGCGTCATAGGCTTCTGTAATAGGGAGCGCGACGCAGGACAAGGCCCAATGCCGCGCACTCAAGGAGGAATTCGTCCCATGGCCAGCGAATCCGACAAGACCGGGGGCTGCTGCGGGCAGCGCTCCGGCCAGGAACCGTGCATGCCGCCGGTTTCCTTTATTACCTTTATTTTGTCCCTGGCCCAGTCGGCCATGGTGCTCATGGGCGAAGCCCCGGACCCGGAATCCGGCCGCACCCTGAGCAACCTGCCCGAGGCCAAGCACACCATTGACATTTTGGCCATGCTCGACTGCAAGACGCGCGGCAACCTGACGCCCGAGGAAAAAGAGGTGCTGGAAAGCCTTCTTTGCGACCTGCGGATGCTCTACGTCAAAAAGCAGTAACGAGGAAACCGCCATGCAGACCATCCCCGTGGGCCTCGTCGGCGTCACCGGCTACACCGGCATGGAACTGGCCCGCATCCTGGCCGTCCATCCGTCCCTGACCCTGACCCGGGCCACCTCCCGGGCCGAGGCCGGCAAGCCGCTCAAAGCCATCTACCCGTTCCTGGAAGGCTTCCCGGCCGGCGACGTGGCCATCACCGCCCCGGACGCCGCCGATCTGGCCGCCTCCTGCCGGCTGGTCTTTTTGGCCGTTCCCCACGGCGCGGCCATGGACTACGCCGCCGAGCTGCTGGCCGCCGGCCTTAAGGTCGTCGATCTCTCGGCCGATTTTCGCCTGCTTGACGCCGACGTCTACGCCGCCTGGTACGGCCTGGATCACCGCCACCCGGCGCTTTTGCCCGAAGCGGTCTACGGCCTGCCCGAACTCTACGCCGAGCGCCTGAAATCGGCCAAGCTCACGGCCAACCCGGGCTGCTACCCGACCTCGATCATCCTCGGTCTGGCCCCGGCTCTGCAAAACGGGCTGGTCGACGCCAGCGACATCGTGTGCGACAGCAAATCCGGCGCGTCCGGGGCCGGACGCAAGGCTGCTACCCCCATGCTTTTCTGCGAGGTCCACGACTCGTTTCGGGCCTACAACCTGGGCAAGCACCGCCACACCCCGGAGATCGAGCAGGAGCTGTCCAAGCTTGGCGGCGCGGCCATCACCGTGTCGTTTAATCCCCACCTGCTGCCCATCGACCGGGGCATCCTCTCGACGATCTACACCAAGCTCGTCGCGCCCATGACCGTCGAGGACGTCCGGGAGCGTTACGCCAAGCATTACGCCAACGCCCCCTGGGTGCGCGTGCTGCCGGTCGGCAAGCTGCCCGAGACGCGCTTTGTTCGCGGCACTATGTTTTGCGACATCGGGCTGGTCGTCGATCCGCGCACCGGCCGGCTCGTCATCGTTTCAGCCATCGACAACCTCTGCCGGGGGGCCTCGGGCCAGGCCGTAGCCTGCGCCAACCTCATGTCCGGCCTGCCGGCCAACTCCGGACTCAATCTCGCGCCCATGATGCCGTAAGGGCGAGGCGGCAACCGCTTGCCAACGCGCGGTTGCCGCGCCGCCTCCCTCCTTTTTCCCAAACCTGCAATGGTTGCCACGGCGGAGGCCCTGCCATGACCATGGACAACGTGCGCCGGCTTTACGAGCGCTTCGAGACCGACAAAGAGCTGCGCAAGAAGCTCTACATGGCAGAGGGACGCGAAGCCCGCGAGGCGGCCCTGCGCGAGGCCGGGCTTTTTTTCACCGACGCCGAATTCGACGAGATGATCGATCCGCTCCACGTCAAATGCCAGACCGTGGAAGAGGCCGAGCGGTTTTTTGAATTCCGCAACTGGTGGGACATGCTGCGAAGGAGTTAAGACCATGGACGAACAGCAAGCTCCGCTCCCCCAGTGCGCCGTGTGCCCTTACGACTGGTCCGAGCGCTGGTGCCGGGCGGCCAAGGGCAAGGCCCCGGCCGACTGCCCGTCGCTGAAGCTGCGCGATCTGGCCGGCGCGTCGGTGGCCTGCATGACCGAGGGAAGCTGCGCCGCCTTCGCCAGACAAGCCTCGCTCCAGGAAGCGGCCTGCTACGCCGGAGGCGAAGACGGCTACGCCGCCGTGCGGGCGGTCAAACCCCGCATTGTCGAGATCGTGGAGTTCGCCCGGCGCATGGGCTACCAACGGCTCGGGCTGGCCTTCTGCATCGGCCTGCGTTTCGAGGCCAAGGTGGTCCACGAGATCCTGACGACCAACGGCTTTGCCGTGGCCTCGGTGGGCTGCAAGGCCGGGGGCAAGGCCAAGGCGCTGTTGGGCCTCGGCCCGGCCGACCAGGTCGACCCCACCGCCGCCCATGAAACCATGTGCAACCCGGTCTTCCAGGCCCTGGCCCTTAACGAGGCGCGCACGGACTTCAACGTGCTGCTCGGGCTTTGCGTCGGCCATGACTCGCTTTTTTTCAAGCACGCCGAAGCCATGGGCACGGTGCTGGCCGTCAAGGATCGGGTGCTCGGGCACAATCCCCTGGCCGCGATTTACCAGTACGACACGTACTATCGGTATCTCAAAAGTCCGTTGCCCGAGTGAAGCTGTCCCGGAAAAGCGCTCTCGCAGCCACCGCGAAAAGCAGGCCCCTGAGAAGCAACCGCTGTCCTTGCGCTTCGACCTCGTGAGCATTGAGGACGTCAAACGCTGCGGAGCACGCCGTGACCAACCTGTTTTGGACCAGCGAAACCTCGGTCATCCTGTTTCTCGGCCTGCCGACCGCCGCCTACCTGATCATCGCCTATTGGCGAAACGCGCCGCCCATCCAGAACCTTTCGGAAACCATCGCCAATTTCAATCTCTTCAACTCGCTCTACTCCATCTTCCTGAGCATGGCCCTGGTCACCCTGCTCGTGAATTTCAACAACGTGCAGGACGATACGCGCCGGGAATCCGAAGCCATGGTCTCCATGGCCCGGCTGCTCAACGGCCTGGACGCCGCCGCCGGGGTCAAGAGGGCCCTGGTCGATTACGCGGCGGCCGTGGTCCGCTACGATCTGCCGGCCATGGAGCAGGGCGAAATGTCGCCCGAAGCCCGGACCGCCATGGACAGGCTCTGGAACCAGGCCTACACGCTGCAGCCCACGACCAAGGCCCAGGAATCCCTCACCCGGCTTTTGCTGCAAGACCTCGCCGACATCACCAAATGCCGCCTGACCCGCCGCATCAAGGCCAAGGAAAACCTGCACCCCATGATTTTCGGGCTCATCGTGGCCGGCTATTACGTCATGCTCATCAAGACATGGCTCACCCGCGTGGGCAACCGCAAAATCCAGCTCGCCTTCGAACTGCCCATGTTCGTCATGATCATCCTGGTCATCACGGTCATCGAGGACCTCAACACGCCCTTTGTCGGCATCGTCAACATCGACACGTCGTTTTTCAACTACGCCCTCGAACGCGTCAGCGAACTGGCCGGGCTGCCAAGGCCCTA
>JAEZEM010000252.1 GCA_023417745.1 Pseudomonadota bacterium | reverse complement strand
CCTTGGCCGGATCGGCCGTGAGGATGAGCGTTGGGCGGTAGCGGGCCTCGGCCACCCGGGAGGCCACGATGCCGATGACGCCCTGGTGCCAGTGGGGGGCGAAAAGGGTCAGGCCGAAGTGGTCCGGCGCGGCCTCGGCCTGACGCAGCGCCTCGGCCAGGATAGCGTCCTCCTCGGCCCGGCGGCGGGTGTTTTCGGCGTCCAGGTCGGCGGCCAGCGGCCGGGCGGTCTCCAGGTCCGGGGCCAGGAGCAGCTCCAGGGCGGCGTCTGGCCGCCCCATGCGGCCGGCGGCGTTGATGCGCGGGGCCAGCCCGAAGGTGATCTGGGACGCGCCGAGCGTCGCCTTGGGATTGTGGCCGGCCACTTCCTTTAAGGCGTAAACGCCGGGCCGGCGGGCTTCGGCCAACAGCAACATGCCATTTTTGGCAAGAATACGGTTTTGGCCGGCAAGGGGCACCACGTCGGCCAGGGTGCCCAGGGCCACGAGGTCAAGCAGGCGACGCACGTCGCCGGGAACGCCCGGCAGGGCGCGGTTTAGGGCAGCAGCCAGGAAGAAGGCCACCCCGACCCCGGCTAAGTCGTTGCCCGGGCCGTCGCCCAGCTTGGGATCGACCACGGCGTCGGCCGGCGGCAGCTCCTCGCCCGGCAGGTGGTGATCGGTGACCACCACCGAAAGCCCCAGCTCCTTGGCCCGGGCCACTTCGGCCACGGCGGTGATGCCGCAGTCCACGGTGATGAGCACCCCGGCCCCGGCCGCGGCCAGTTCCTCGATGCCGCCGATGTTGAGACCGTAGCCCTCTTCGGCCCGTACCGGCAGCCGGTAGAGGGGGTTTAAGCCGCGCTCCCGGAAGAAATCGAGCAGAAGCGCCGTGCCGGTGATGCCGTCCACGTCGTAGTCGCCCCAGATGGCCAAGGGCCGGCCGGCGGCCACGGCCCGGACGATGACGCCGACGGCCTCCTCCAGGCCCGGGATTTCGGCCGGCCCCATGAGATGGCGCAGGCCCGGCGACAGGTAGCGGTCCATGGCCTCGGCCGTGTCGTAACCGCGGGTGGCGAGCAGGGCGGCAATGGGCTGGGACACGCCAAGGCCGTCGGCCACGGCGGCGATGCGGCCGGGGTCGGCCAGGGGAGCGGGGAATATCCATTTCTTGGGCACGGGGTCCTCCGGGAAAACGGGGCAGGCGGCATGAGCCGGCAGCCAAGGGGCCTACCGTCGTCGGGGTAGTTTTTCAAGTTGGCCGGGCAGAGGCCGTCGGGACGCGAGCCGGTCAGGGCCTGTCGGTGTGGGCGTGTTTTTCAAGGGGCGAGGTTCGCTTGGCGTCCCGAAGCACGAGGACGGCGTTTGGCGTGTGCCGCAACGGCATGAGACGTGTTGTCCGCGAGAGTCCGATGGTTTTGCCGCAGCGGCATGGGACGGCGGCCCGACGAAGTCCGTGCTGCGTGGGCCAGGCGCGCTCAAGCCGGCGCGGCGGCAGCGCTGCCGCCGCGTCGTAGCGGAGGCTTCGGCCAAGACCGGGGACAATGGCCCGGCCGGCCGTCGAGGGCGCAATGGTCAGCCGGCGTCGTCGGTCAGGGGCTCGGTGTCCATGGTGACGCCGGCGGCCCGGGCCGCGGCCGCGTCGTCGGTCGGGGAGACGCCAAGAGGCGGGGTGCTTTCGGGCAGGTCGGCCTTGGCCAGGCCCTTGGCGATGAGGAATTCGGCGAACTTGCGGGCTTCGACCTGATCGGGATTGAGTTCCAGGGCCTTTTGCAGATATTCCATGGCCTGGGCGTACTGCTTCTTGTCGAAATAGGCTCGGGCGATGTTGAACATGAGATTGTCGTCGCGAATCGAGAGTTCCTCGGCTCGACGGTAATACTCCAGGGCCTGGTCGGTCATCTTGTTCTTGCGCAGGTTGATGCCGAACTCATTGAACAGATGTTTGTGGTTTTTCTCGAAGGCGGCGTCCAGGCGCACCAGCCGCTGGAAAATGTCGTCGGCCTTGTTGGCTTCGCCCCGGTCAAGGTAGGTGAGCCCCAAGCCAAAGTTGGCCCGGATGTTGTCCTCGTCCACGGCCAGGGCCTGGCCGAATTCCAGCTCGGCGCAAAACGTCTCGCCCTTTTCACGGTGCCGCTCGCCCTTCTGGATGACCATGTTGAGTTCGCGCAGGCGCGGATAGACCGTGGAGACGTAGAACTCCGGCTCCGGAGAAAACTTCTCCAAAAGCTCGTCCAGGCTGATGTTGCGCTTGGGGCCAGACGGCACGTAGTTCTTGTTGAGCGGCTGGATCTCCAGGACATGCTTGTCGTCTTCTTCCACGAACCAGTACATTTTCTGGATGGTGCGGCGGGTCGTCGTGCCCGTGCCGACCTTCTGAATGGCCTGGGTGGAGAAGATGCCCTTGATGCGTTCGCGCGCGGGGGCGGTCGCGGCATCGTGGGATTCCGGAGTCTTTTGGCTCATGGCGTTATGCTTTGTGACGATCCTGTTTACGTATCACTATCAGGGAACAGGGAAACCGGTCAACGCCGCAGGCCCGTTTCGGGAGGCGTCAAACGGCCGCTTCCCACTGGGCCAGGAGTTCACCCAAAAAGTCGGGATGGCGTCCCGGCCGGCGGCGTTCGGCCAGGTAGATGGCCCTCAAGTCGCCGTACGCGGCCTCCAGTTCGGCGTTTTCCACCCAATAATCGAAAAGCGGGGCCTGGGCCAGTTCGCCCTGAGCGGCGGCCAGCCGCTTGGCCACCACTTCCGGGGAGTCCGTGCCCCGGCCGGACAGGCGGCGGTAGAGCTCAGCCCGGGACGGCGGCAGGATATAGATGTAGGCCCCGTCGCGACCAAGGCTGTGGCGCAGCTGGGCCGCGCCCTGGACGTCGATGTCAAAAAGGATGTCGCGCCCGGCGGCCAGGGCGTCTTTTACCGGCTCAATGGGCGTGCCGTAGAAGTTGCCGTGGACCTCGGCCCACTCGGCCAGTTTGCCGGCTTCGCGCCAGGCCGTAAACTCTTCCCGGGCCAGGAAATGGTAGTCGATGCCGGGCCGTTCCCCCTGGCGCGGGGCGCGGGTGGTGGCCGAGACCGAGAAATTGATGGCCGGGAACTCGGCGCACAGCTTTTTGATCAGGGTGGATTTGCCGGCTCCGGAAGGAGCGCAGATGACCAGAAACATGCCTAAACGTCTAGCCGGCATGATCTTCCTCCTGGGCTTCGAAGCGGGCGCCCAGGGTTTCGGCCTGGATGCCCGACAAGATGACGTGGTTGGAATCGGTGATGATGATGGAGCGGGTCTTGCGGCCCTGGGTGGCGTCGATGAGGCGACGCTCGGCCCGGGCTTCCTCGCGCAGGCGGCGCATGGGGGAGGAGGCCGGGTTGACGATGGCCGTCACCCGCGAGGCGGCGACGTAGTTGCCAAAACCGATGTTGAGCAGTCCTTGGGCCATGCCTCACCTTGGGGCTTTACGACGAACAAGAAAGCCGCGACGCCGGGGGCGCGACGCGGCCAGCATACCGGAAACGGCGGCAAAGGAAAGCCCGGCCGCCTACTCGATATTTTGCACCTGCTCGCGGCATTTTTCCAGCTCGGCCTTGAAATCCACCACCAGCCGGCTGATGTCCAGGTTCTGGGCCTTGTTGCCGCAGGTGTTGATCTCGCGGAAGGCTTCCTGG
>JAEZEM010000237.1 GCA_023417745.1 Pseudomonadota bacterium | reverse complement strand
GTTTTCCAGGCGTCCGCCACCTGGCGGACTTCCGGCAGGCATCAGCGCCCGCTGGGACTCGTTACCGCGCACCGACAGCCGCCGGCCGCCTTGGCGGCGGCAATGCCTTCCATGAGGGTCGAACGGCCGGCGTTGCGGGCCAAATCAACCTCGATGTCGGCCACCGTGTAGCCGAAGCACCAGCAAACGTTCTTATCCGCGCCCTCGCCCATGGCTGTCCCTCGCTCGGCCGCCTCCCCGCGCCCTGCCGTCTTGCGGCGGAACCAGGGCTTCACCCGGAGGCCGCCACCTCGTCAAAAGCTACCGACAGTCGAGCTCCAGGCCCACGGGACAGTGGTCGGACCCCAGGACGGCCGCGTCGATCCAGGCCCGCTTGACCTTGGGCCGCAGTTCCTCGGACACGAAGAAATAGTCGATGCGCCAACCCACGTTGCGGTCCCGGGCTTTGAACCGGTAGTCCCACCAGGAATAGTGCCCGCCCTCGGACGTGAACAGGCGGAAGGTGTCGACGTAGCCGGCGGCGACGAAACGGTCGAGCCAGGCCCGTTCCTCGGGCAAAAACCCCGAGGTCTTCTCGTTGGCCTTGGCGTTTTTGAGGTCCAGGGCGGTGTGCGCAGTGTTGAAATCGCCGCAGACCACGATGGGTTTGGTTTGCCGCAGGTCTTGGGCATGAGCCAGAAAAGCGTCGTAGAAGCCGAGCTTGTAGGTCAGCCGCTCCGGCCCCCGGCCGCCATTGGGGAAATAGATGTTGAAGAAATGGAACTCCTCGTATTCGAGGTGCAACAGCCTGCCTTCGCCTGCGAAGGCAAGATCGGGCAGTTCCATGGCGATGGCCAGAGGCTCGACCCGGTAGAAGCAGCCGACGCCGGAATAGCCTTTTTTCACCGTGGAACTGCACCAGACGGTCTTGTACTGGTCGGTGTGGCCGAAATCCGCCTCATGGCCGGTCTGGATCTTGGATTCCTGGATGCCGACCACGTCCGCGCCGCTGCCGGCCAGCCAGTCCCAAAAGCCTTTCTGCACCACGGCCCGCAGGCCGTTGACGTTCCAACTCGCCAGTATCATGCGGATTCCTTATGCGCGTCGGAGCCGAGCAAGTCCTTGGACAACGCCCAGGGGCCAGCCTGAGGCATCACGCGGGTTCGTCGGCCAAGTCTTCGCTCACGGCGGCCGCTTCCCCGGCGAGCATGGCCAGAAACGCTTCGGCGCAGATCGGGCAGAACTGCCGGCCGGCTTCGTCGCGGATAACGCCCAGGGCATGGGTCAGCGGCATCCCCTTGCGGTACGGCCGGTCGGTGGTCATGGCGTCGAAGGCGTCGGCAATGGCGATGATGCGGGCTCCCTGCGGAATGTCCTCGCCGCTTATGGCCGTGGGATAGCCTCGGCCGTCCCAGCGTTCGTGATGCAGCAGGATCAGCGGCAAGACTGAGGCCAGGGAGGCGATGGGGCGCAGGATCTCGGCCCCGATGACGGCGTGTTCCTGGATGACGGCGTATTCCTCGGGGGAGAGCCGGCCGGGCTTGAGGAGCACGGCGTCGCGCACGCCGATCTTGCCGATGTCGTGGAGATTGGAGCCGATTTCGAGGTTGCGCAGTTCGCGTTCGCCAAGGCCCATGGCCCGGCCCAAGCGCATGGCCATGCGCGACACCCGGGCGGTGTGGCCCTTGGTGTATTCGTCCCGGGCTTCCAGGGCGGTGATCAGCGCCGACATGCTGGACAGGACGTGTTCGTGCTCTTTTTTGAGGTGACGGTAGCTTTCGCCAAGAAGCTGCTCCACCACCAGATGCATCTTTTCCACGTCAAAGGGTTTGACGAAATAGCGCGACACGCCGAGCCGTTCGCCGCGTTTGATGTCGCTGGCATGGCCCCGGGCGCTCATGATGACAACCAGGGTATTGCGCAACTCTGGCTGCTTACGCAGGCGTTCGCACAGCTCGTAGCCGTCCATCTCAGGCATTTCGATGTCGGTGACCACCACGTCGGGCTGCTCGGCCAGGGCGATTTCCAGGGCCTTGGCCCCGTTTTCGGCGGTCAGGACGCAGTGGCCGTTTTTTACGAAATTGTGGCGCAGCATTTCCCGAATAAGTTTGCTGTCGTCCACGACCAGAATCTTGTTGTGGCGCTTGCGCTCGGCGATATCGAGGTGTTCCGAGACTTTTTTCGAAAGCATCTCGGCGGTAAATGACTTGAGCAGATAATCGTCGGCCCCGAAATTGAAGGCCGTGTCCATGTCCAGGGCATTGTCGCTGCTGGAAAGCATGACGACCGGAAGATACGGTCCGGTGTTGTCTTCCTTGAGCTTGCGGCACAGCTCCAGGCCGGACATGCCGGGCAACAACACGCTGGTCAGCACCAACTCGAAGGCGTGGCGGCGACACAACGCCAAGGCGTCCTCGGCGTTGCGGGCCGATACCACCCGGAAGCCGCTGCTGGCCAGGGCGGCGCGCACCACATGGAGCAAAGTGCGCCCGGCGTCGACAAACAGGATTTCGCGCGGCCCGGCAACGGTCTGGCGGGCCTGGGCGGCGGCCTTGAGCTCGGCCATCACGCCGGCCAAGGTCAGGCGATTGACCGGGATCACCTCCGGGCCAAGGCTCTGACAGGCTTGGTGTTCCTCATGCTGCCCTTCCTCGAAGGGACGCAAGCACAGGATAGGCAGCTCCCGACCCAACGCTCGGCCAGTCTCGCGGATGGTCCCGAGGAGATCGCGGCAGCTGCAGCCGGCATAGGAATCCTGCACCAGCACGGCATCGGGCGGCGGGTCAAGGGCAGCCAGTTCGTGGGCCGCATCCGGGCTCAAAAACCGGTAATCAACGCCGGCCGTCAGGTAGATCTTGCTCAGAAAGGCCCGGTAAAACAGGATGTCGATGATATTGACGATCAGCATCGAAGCTCCGGGCGGTTCCAGATGGCGGCGCGGGCCGGGCAGGGCGCGGCCGGGCAGGGCCGGTTGTCATTGTCGTAAGGGCAGGCCTTGGGCCATGCCCAATGGTCAAACCTGACACAATCGAGCGGTCAGCTCCTGGGCCTGCAGTTCGATACGGGCATAGCCTCCGCCGGCCAAGGCTCCGGGGTTGACCACCACGGTGCGGCCGATGGCGTCGACGGCCATGGATTCGTGGATGTGGCCGGTCAGGCACACGGCCGGCTGGGCGCGTTCGATAAACTCCCGTACGGCCCGGCTGCCGACATGGACGCCGCCGCCGACCTGATCCGTGGCCGTGCCGTAGGGCGGCGTGTGGCAGACAAGAACAAGGTTGGGGCAATGGGCCACGGTCTGCCAGGCGGTTTCGAGCCAGGCGGCAATACGGTCCTCGCCGGCTTCGCTGGGGGTGCCAAAGGGGGTCGGCGTGGACCAGCCGCAGCCGAAAAATCCCACGCCCTGGGGCGTGACCCGGCCGGTGGCGTGGAGATTGAGGCCTTCGCCCGAAAGGTAGGCGTCCACCTCGGCCAGGTCCATATTGCCGATCTGGGCCAGGAGCACCGGGTTGACGTCGCGAAGAGCCGTAATGACCCGTCTGGCGGCGGCAGCCCCGCCCTTGATGGTCAGATCGCCGCTGACGACCACGCCGGCGGCGGCGGCCAGATCGGGAATACGCCCGAGCATGGACACGTCGTCATGGATGTCGCCCATGCCGATCCAGAATGCGTCTGCGCTCACCCTGTCCTCCCTGCTGGCCCGCCCTTCCCCTGGCGGGATTCGCCTGTTACTATGAAACGGTTGTGAAAACATTGCAACCAGATCAGCCGGCCAATGTCGGCAAAGCCCTGGCCAAGGCCGCCCTGCGCCGGGACATGTCGGCCCGGCGGGCCGCCCTGACGCCCCACGCTGTCGCGGCCGCCGGCACATTGGCGGCCACGCGCGTCCTGGCCCTGCCCGCTTACGGCCTGGCCCGAGAAATCCTGGCCTACATGGCCGTGCGCAACGAACTTGACGCCGGCCTCATCGCCAGTCAGGCCCTGGCCGACGGCAAGCGGCTGCTCCTGCCGCGCTGTCGCGACGGCGCGCCGGGCCTGCTGGATATCGGCTGCGTGCGTTGCCTGTCCGAGGCCGCTCCCGGGAGCTACGGCATCCCGGAGCCGCCGCGCCAGGCCTGCCTGCCTCCAGAAGCTTTCTCGCCGGACCTGATCCTGGTCCCGGGCTTGGCCTTTGACCGGCACGGCAACCGGCTCGGTTTCGGCGGCGGCTACTACGACCGCTTGCTCGCCTTGCCCATGGCCCAGAACGCGTTCACCGTGGGGTTGGGCTACGATTTCCAACTTGTTGCCGCACTCCCGGCCGATCCCTGGGACAAGCCCGTCAACGCCGTGGTCACCGACCGGCAAACCCTCCTGACAATACCATGAATTACATACCCTTCGCCTTCCCGGACATCCCCAACGTGGCCTGCGCCTTCGGCACGGGGCCGCGCACCATGGCCTTTACCGGCGCGGCCGATCCCGGAGACGTGATTGCCGTCCGACAAAGCCTCAAGGAGGCCTTGAAATTTACCGCCTGGCACAGTCTGCGGCAAGTGCATGGCGTGGACATGATTTTCGAGCCGGAATTCGAGACGTTGGCCCGTCCGAGCATCGAGGCCGGCGACGGCATGACCGAAACCCGGCCCGGCCATGCCCTGGCCATCAAGACCGCCGATTGCCAGCCGGTGCTCATCGCCCATGCCTCGGGGCGCTACGTCATGGCCTTGCACGTGGGCTGGCGGGGCAATGTCCAGGATTTCTGCGCCCGGGCCGTGCGCTCGTTTTGCGTGCGCTACGGGCTCTCGCCGGCCGAGCTGTCGGCCGTGCGGGGGCCGAGTCTGGGGCCTGGGGCCTCGGAATTCACGGCCTTCGAGGGCGAATTCGGTGAAACCTTCCGGCCCTGGTACGACTACCGCACCCGCCGGGTCGATCTGTGGCGGCTCACCCGCGACCAGTTGGTCAAGGCCGGCTTGGACGGCGAGCGCATCTACTCCCTGGACCTGTGCACCCTGTCCCTGCCGCTGTTTTTTTCCTACCGCCGCGACAAATCGACCGGCCGCCAAGCCAGCCTCATCTGGATCAAAGAAGAATAATAGCCGACTGACGCCGCCCCAGCCTCACCCTTTTTCCTAATCGAGGGGTCCGGGGGGATCATCCCCCCGGCCGCCGGAGGCGATTTCTCGCTTTTCTCCCCTAAAATCGGTAGCCGTCTTGGAGAAAAAGCTCCAGGCAGGCGTCGACCACGTCGGCGTCGTAGAGGCTGCCCCGGCCGGCCCGCAGCTCGTCCAGGGCGATTTCCCGGGCCAGGGCGGCCCGGTAGGGGCGGTGGGAGTTCATGGCTTCCATGACGTCGGCCACGGCCAGGAGCCGGGAACCGAGCAGGGTGTCCTGGCCGGACAGGCCCTTGGGATAGCCCGAGCCGTCCAGGCGTTCGTGATGTTCGAGCACCATGCGGGCCACGGGCCAGGGAAAGGGAATGTCCTTGAGGATTTCGTGGCCCACGGCGCTGTGGTCGCGCACGATGCCCATCTCCATGGCGTTTAGGGCTTCGGGCTTGGCCAGGATCTCGGACGGCACGTGAATCTTGCCGATGTCGTGGACCAGTCCGGCCACGCGAATCCCCTCGCGTTCGTCGTCGCCAAGCCCCAGCTTGGCGGCCAGGGCCACGGCCAGGGCGGCCACGCGCTGCTGGTGGCCGGCGGTGAAGGGGTCGCGCTTTTCCGAGGTGACGGTAAGCGCGTTGACGGTCTCGGCCAGAGTCAAGCGCAGGTTGGCCACGGAATCGCGCAGAGCCTGCTCCACCTCCCGACGATGGGTCATGTCGCGAAAAACCAGCACCGAACCGATGGACTGGCCCCGACCGTCGAGGATGGGGGACACGGTCTGTTCCACAGGCACGTCGCGGCCATCGGCGCGGTGAAGGGTGGCGGTTTCCCGACCGCTTGGGCCGTCGATCTCGTCCGTGGTGGCCCGGTAGGCTTCGGCCAGGGGACGGCCGGCAAGCTCGGCCGCCTCCACGCCCAAGAGCGCCTCGGCGGCCGGATTGGCAAAAACCACCCGTCCTGTCTCGTCGGTGGTGAGCAAGCCCTCGCCCAGACAGCGCAGGGTCACGGCGGTCAGGCGCTCGGAGCGGGCCAGGCGCTTTTCCATGCGCGACTTGTACAGGGCGATCTCCAGGGCGCTTTGCAGCTCCCGTTCCTCGAAGGGCTTGATAAGATAGCCGTAGGGGCCGGCCGCGCCGGCCCGACGCAGGGTAGCTCGGTCGGAATGGGCGGTCAAAAAGACCACGGGAACGCCGTAGCGGTCGCGGATGGCGGCGGCGGCGTCGATGCCGTCCATTTGCCCGGCCAGCATGATGTCCATGAGCACCAGGTCCGGAGCCAGGTCGCCGGCCAAGCGCACGGCCTCTTCGCCGGTATCGGCCTGTCCGGCCACGACGTAGCCGAGGCGGCGCAGGCGATGGCAGACGTCGATGGCCACCACGGCCTCGTCCTCGATGACGAGCACCCGGGCCGGCACGGCGTTTTCGCAAGCCAAATCATGCATGGACAGCGTCCGGGCCGCCCAGGATGTCGTCCAGGGCGGCGGTCAGGGTTGGAAAACGGAAGGCAAAGCCCAGGCGCGTAAGCCGCTGCGGCAGCGCTCGAACGCCGTTTAAAAAAAGTTCCTGGGCCATTTCCCCGAGCACAAGCCGCAACGCCGTTTCCGGCGCGCGCAGCCAGGCCGGCCGGGAAAGCGCCCGGCCGATGGCCTGGGCCAATTCCCGTTGGGTTACGGCGCCGGGCGCGGCCAGATTGTACGGTCCTTGGGCTTCGGAGCATTCCAGCAAAAAACGGATGGCCCGAACCTCGTCGACCAGATGAATCCAGGGAAACCATTGGTTGCCGGAACCCAGCGGTCCGCCGATGAAAAACCGAAAAGGCGCGAGCATTCGCGGCAAGGCCCCGCCGCGGCCGTCCAGCACCACGGCCGTTCGGGCCACAACCCGGCGCACCCCCAAAGCCTCGGCTCCGGCTGTGGAAGCTTCCCACTTGGCGGCCACCTCGGCCAAAAAACCGCGCCCAACCGGGCCGTCCTCGGCGGCGGGCGCCTCGCCCCGGTCGCCGTAGTAGCCCGTGGCCGACCCCTGGACGAGCACAGCCGGCCGAGACGAAACCGTGGCCAGGGCGTCCATGACGGCCCGGCCGGCGGCCAGGCGGCTTTCCAGGATGCGATGCTTTCGCGCCGCCGTCCAATAGCCCGAGGCGATGTTCTCGCCGGCCAGATTGACCAGGACGTCGGCCCCGTCGAGCCTCTCCCGCCAACCGGCGCCGCTTCGGCCGTCAAAGGGAGCATAGGACACGCCGCCGCCGGCCGCCAGGGGCGCGCCGCGCGAAACAATGACGACCTCGTGCCCGTCCCTGGCCAGGCAGCGGGTCAGGGCTCGACCGATAAACCCCGAGCCGCCCAGGATGACCACGCGCATGAAGCCCTCCTTGCATCGCCAAACGGCTGGCTTCAATATACGTGATCCCGGGAGGATGGCAACTCGGGCTCTGGCTCAGTAGGTGAAATCGAGCTGGTAGGAGACGGGCCGGGCGGCGTCAAATGACCAGAAAAAAAGGCCGTTTTTGAGCCACGGCGACACGTCCGGCCGGGTCAGGGACAAATCCAGGGACAGGACGTAGGTCACGCCGCGCTCCAGCCGGTCCCATGGGCCGAGATCAATAAGGATTTCGCCGAGGTGTTTGCGGAAAAGCGAACCCAGGTCCTTGTCGACGGCCGAGCCCTGGCCCGGCAGGGAAGCGACGTACTCGCCGGTCTTGATGCGCCGCAGTTCCCCTTCCCAGGCAGCGGCGCTGACGTTTTGATTCCAGACGTAATCCCGTTTGAGCGAGAGCCTGGCCCGGCAGCGCAGGTTCAGGCGCTCACCGGCGTCCAGGGCCTGAATGATGCGATCCAGCCCGGTGGGTTCGATGCCGAAGCGCACCCGGATACGGCCCTCGTAGTTGTTGAGCACGAGATTGGTCAGCAGCAGTTCCTGGGCCAAGGCCGGCGCGTAGGCGCCGCAACAAAAGACCCCGGCCAAAGCCCAGACCAAGCAGGCGGCAAACCGCCGACGTGTCATCGTCCCAAAGCGCATAAACGACATGCCGCTCCAACGTGGGGCGAAAGACGCGACCCCACCGAATATGCCCTAAACCAAGGCGGCCGCTTTGACAACAACGCCCCCCTCGGCTACCACCCCGGCAAGTCCGCCGTAGCGGCCGCCAAACCTATGAAACCCCTTCGACTCATCGCCGTCGGCCAGGTCCGCACCCCCTACTTCCGCGAGGCCTGCTCCCATTACCTGACCGCCCTTCGCCGCTATCTGCCGGCCGAGGAGATTCTCGCCCGGGACGGCAAATCGGCCGATTCGGTCCGGCGCAAGGTCGAGGAAGCCAAGACCGTGCTGGCCACCCTTGCCCCGCGCGACTATGTGGTGGTCCTGGACGAGCACGGCCCATCCCTGCCTTCGACCGAGCTGGCCGCGCTGCTCAAAAAGCGCATTGAGGACCCGGGCCGCGCCCCCGCCTTTGTCATCGGCGGCCCCTTTGGCCTGGACAGGGCCGTTCTCGACCGGGCCGACCGCCTCCTGGCCCTGGGGCCGGGCACCCTGCCCCACGAACTGGCCCGGGTGGTGCTCTACGAACAACTCTACCGCGCCGCCTCCATCAATGCCGGCGCGCCCTACCACCACTAACGCACAAGGATCACAGCCCATGGCCCTGCCGCTGATCAACGCCGCCTATCTGGAAAAGCTGCGCGAATATTTCGTCTCCGGCGACATCGTCTTTGACTTCGAAAACGCTTCCGAAGCCGACAAGGGCGAGATTCTCGACTTCCTGGAGACGCTTATGGACCTGGCCGAAACCGCCGACGCCACAGCCACCCGGCTCATTTTCAAGGACGCCTACATGGCCTCGGCCCAGGGCGAAAACAGCGAAATGTAGCGCGTCTTGCCCGCCGCCCGGTAGTCGCCGGCCGCCTGCAGGGCAAAGCCCGGCGGGATTTCGCCGTCCTGCGGCGACGTGCCCGTCATGGTCAATACGGCCATGGGCCGGCGCACGAACTCCCGGCAGATGCCCAGAAACTGGGGCCAAGGCGCAAACGCCCGGCTCAGGCACAGGATAAAGGCGCCGGGCTGGGCCGCGACAATGAGAGGCACAGTGGCTTCCACCCGTCCCTCGGCGGCGACAAGGCCGGCAAAGCCCAGGCGCGCGGCGCATTCGCCAAGAAACACCGCCCGTTTTTGCCGAGCTTCGAGCAGATAGTAGTCGCCCCGGTTCCAAAAGGCCCGCAGCGGCACGCCTGGCAGCCCGGCCCCGGCCCCAAAATCCAGGCACGCCACGGGCTCGTCGGCCGGCGGCAAAAACGCCGCGCCCG